>JBOGQL010000265.1:0-9681 GCA_050748985.1 Nitrososphaera sp.
ACCAAGTCTTTTCTGGCAGTCGCCGCGATTGCGGAACAGAGGCCCAGCTTTCTTTCCTTATTGTTTATTTTCTTGTAGATCGTTTTCCATGATTCTGGCGGGTGAGCGACTCTGCCATGCCTGACACCTGCAACGCCTGCTGCCTGGCCCGCCCTTGGAAACCCTTGGCCGCGTGCCCTTGCCAGCCTTGCGATCCCGAGACCGGTGTTTCGTGACTCGGCGCTGACAATTTCGCCGGCAGCTGGATATCGCCCCTGCCTCTGGAACGAGTGTGATAACAAATTAACGTAAACCTTGTGAATCACTTCCGGCCGATAAGGCGTATCGAACACGGGAGGCAGGTCAATCTCGCCGGCTTCATTGCTGGTGCCGATGCCGATTACTTTGGCCCTTGCAGTCATTACTCGACTATTACCTCCAGAACCTTCGGCTCCAGAATTTTCTTTGGAATGTTGCGTATTGGGTGTCTCATCTTGACGAAACGCTTTGGGACGCCCGGAATGGAACCCCTGACCACGATGTAGTCGCCATTTACCAGGCCAAAGTGTTTGAAGCCACCTGAAGGGTTTATCGAACTCTGTTCATCCTTTTCCGTGCTAGACATCGTCAGTATGCGCTTGTTGTATTCTGTCCTCTGATGAAAACCCCTCTGCCCCTGTCTGGCTACGGTGTACATGACTACGGCCGGAGAAATAGGACCCAACGTTCCTACCGCCCTGACGCTCTTTCTCGACTTGTGCTGCTTTCGCTTTACGCCGAATCTCGTGACCGGGCCCTCGACACCTTTGCCCCGAGTAATCCCAAAGACATCGATATTCTGCCCGAGCTGGAAGATGTCGCCCACCTTTACCTCCCTGCCCAGCAGGCCCTTCACATAATCATACTGAGCCTTTGCATCCCGTCCAGAAACAGCTATTTCAAAAATGAACGGAGTCTTTTGCGAAATGCCTACAGAATGTGGAGAAACCGCCGCGACTGCCATGACAGCGTTCGCACTGTCAACCAATGAATCTGCCTTTGCCATGGCTTCTTCGGCATACTTTGCTTCGAACTTGCGCGATAGCTCCTTTGGCAGATCTCT
This sequence comes from Nitrososphaera sp., assembly GCA_050748985.1. Classification (GTDB taxonomy): domain Archaea; phylum Thermoproteota; class Nitrososphaeria; order Nitrososphaerales; family Nitrososphaeraceae; genus Nitrososphaera. The sequence goes on from JBOGQL010000265.1 coordinate 1,082, forward strand.
TGCATAGACATCAAAGAGCGCGTGCTGACCGTGCAGGTCTTTCCTGTAGCCGCGAATTCCGATAATCCGTATGGGAGGAGTCGCGATGACTGTCGAGGGATTTAGCAGGTGCTTGCCAAAATTCGGGGTTTTTTCCCTGTCGTCAATTGATAAAACGTGAATACTGCCAGCCTTGAAACCGGCAAACCCAAGAAGCGAACTCTTTTCTACAACAATCTGGGGCCAGGTCCGGATTCTCGCCTCGAGGCTCTTTGCTCTTGCCCTCGGCCTGAATGCGATACTCCCTCTTCTCGGGGCGCTGTACTTTCGATGGCCCATTGATAGAGCATGACTCTGGCTGACCCTTTAATAAGTTATTTCATAAGAGGTAAATCACAATCAAAATTTTCTGCAGAGACCCTCCGAATTCTGATCAAAAGAAGTGGAAGGGTGCGACTTAACAATTAAAGGCGGGAAACCTCATTGATTTGCATCCCTAAATGTTGGCTCTACCAGACTTCGCCTTCAATGCAGTCTTCAATTTCCAGAAGTACAAGAGAGCGCCACCGACAAATCCGATAATCGTAGTAAGGTAGATAGTATCATTATCTATAATTCCCACGAAAGGATTGGTAAGCAGGATGGGCCAAAATGGCAGAAGTTCCGGGTACAGAAACGAATCCAAGAAGACATGGCTCCACCCACCAATGAGTGCTCCAATTGCGATTGACCTGAGCGAGTAGGTTTGCTTGATCCCGAGCGCGTCAGAAATTCTTTGAAGCTGCTTTTTCGTGACGTATATTGCCGCCGTCACACCCGACAGCGATAACGCAGTGACACCCACGTATGTATGCAGGACGCCATGTATAGGGCAGCTATGGCTAATTATGCAATAGATGGGTTCAATATCAATTATGATGCTGGATAGCAGCATCGCTGCCATGTTGAGTTGAGATAGAAACAGCATCCCAATCAAGAAGGACGGTCCTAGATGAAATGGCGTGAATGGCATCGCGAAGTAGAAACCAGAACAAGTTCCTCGCTTAAATTGTTACTCACTTTCTAGGTTCGAAAATGGATCTGACTTAACGGTTATTCTTAGCTCCAGCCGGAGTGTCCAACGAGGATTTCCATTAGCTACATCCTCCGCTGAAGGAGCACTCATACACATAAGCATCACCCAACAGATCTCTCCCCAACATGGATGGCCTAGAAGTGGCGCCTAGGAATAGGTTTCATTCTAGTAGGAGCAAATTGAACTAGCGCATATGGAGATCTTCAACAAGTTCCTTGAATCGGAGCTAATTCTGATCATTTAGAAGAGAAGAATTAAGTATTGATAGGGCTCCTAATACTGCTTCCTCTAGCCTGACGGTTTCGGTACCCTGGTTTGGAAACATGTTTATGACAAATTCAAATGACTTTACACTTCCGCCTTCTTTTGCGAGTAGTTCGTGTATCCCATGCCAGGGTGCGCCAAAGACAACTAGGACATTACGGGAATTCCTGCAGCGCTCGACGAGCCTGGCTTCCACGTTGCTGAAGTAGCTGCCTTTTCTTGAAGTAAGAACTAGTGTGGTGCCTTCAAGGCCCGTAGTCAACTTGCTGACAGAGGGCACCTCCTTCACCTCATATCCCCAGTATCCATGAATGTCCTCTTCCGCCGCTTCTTCTGCCCGAAGGTTTGGGTACGTGCCTGAGAATTTCGCATTTACTTTCTTGCCTTCAAACCCCTGCCCTGAGAATGGAACAATCGATCCCAGTCCTACCTCCACAAATAGCTGCCCTTTCACCTTTGCAATGACTCCTGTTCGTATGTCACCTGCCCTCACTTTCTTGATGTCTTCTGCAGCCTTGTGGTGCGGCGCCTTGATTGGATGCAGGATACCGGCGTACTCCAGCTGGTGCATCCTTGGGTATAGAATCTTGCGGAGGTACTGCGGCGTGTCGAGGAACCTCAGGACGGTCTTCAACAGGTTAGCATCTTCCTTCTCGAACTGGGAAAGCGCGTCGTGATATATGTAAATCCGATTTACCCTGAAGATCGAGCAGGCACGTGCGAATTGTGCGATCTTTATGCTCTTGTCGCGCTTTGTCTGTTCGTCAGAGAGCGCAGAATCAGGGATGGCCACCCAAAAGTTATGCATGGATATTACTCTTCGAGCAGTTGCTTTACCGCGCCTTCGAGGTGTCCGCCGGAACCAAAGAAAGTAGAACGAAGAGCGCCCTTACGGTCAACAAGTATGCTCGACGGCGTGCCGCGTAATGCGAATTCTTCGAAAGTGAGTGCAGAATATTCTTTCGTCTGGAGGTACTGCTTCACCCGTTCCATCAAGAGCTGCCTGTCCTTCTCGGAATACGATCTGAAATCCGGGGCATTTGCTTCGATAAAATCCATCACCCTGCTATCGCTCAGAGGACCAACCTCCTTCTTCAGGTAATCCATTCCCACCGGGAACGGAATTTTGTAAGAAAGCCTGTTGCCATCCTTCAGCTGCCCATACTGTGATAGAGCCCGGTACGTCTCTCCCACGACCTCCCCGGTCGTCACGAGTTTCTGGAGGTTCTCAAGATTATTCTTGTCATAGTCTTCGAAAGCGGTTGCCAGACCTAGGACTGTCAATCCCTTGTCTTTGTACTTGGCATAAGCGTCGATTGCCTCGGGAATGCCATAAATGAAACACCCAGGGCAGTTGACTTGAAAGACCTCTACCAGAACCACATTGCCTTTCTCATTGTCAATATTTGTTGGCTTTCCCTGAACCCACGTAGAGACATTAAGGTTGGGGGATTTTGCGCCGATCTTTGCGACCATGTCGTCCCGGGGTAAATCTGCAAGTTTCCCTTAAATTAATTCTACCGACTAAAAGAACTAGGAGCCCCGCTTGCCCGCTCTTTCTCTGGCTACTGCCGCGTATTTCTCGATATCGTCGTCATCCACCTTGCGCATTGTTTTCGTCTTGGTATCGATGATGGCCATCTTCACGTGCCTCGACCCGGTCTTTTCTTCGCTCACAAGGTATATCGATTCTATAGCAAGTGAAGCGGCATCCTGAAGGCTTGATTCCGGCTTGTAACTCTTTTCCAGGAATTCGGTCACCTGATCGCTGCCCGCGCCTATGGCAACCGCGTCGTAGCCGATGTATGTCCCGCTTGGGTCAGTGAGAAAGAGGGCCGTGCCGCTCTTGTCGACACCGGCAAGTATCAGGGCTACCCCAAAAGGCCTGACGCCTGCATATTGGGTGAACTGCTGAGCCATATCTGCAATATTCTTTGCAACCCCTTCAACGTCAACCGGCTCGTCGTAGATAAGCCTGTTACTCTGGGCAAAAAAGCGGGCATGATCCACTTGCGTGCGGGCATCCGGGATGTAGCCTGCAGCCGCCACGCCAATGTGGTCGTCGACTTGAAATATTTTTTGGGTGACATTCGAAATCTGGAGTTTTCTGGCCTTCTCTTCAACTGCAAGAATGACGCCCTCCGCGCATTTGACGCCTATCGCAAGCGTCCCGCGTCTGACGGTTTCAATCGCATATTCTACCTGGTAAAGCCGACCGTCTGGCGAGAACACAGTAATTGCCCGGTCGTATCCGGCTGCTGCTGGTAACAAGTCGATATCCTTTTTTTGTAATGTTCCATTTAAGTCTACCTCGATCAATGAGTCGGTGGTGAGCTTGATTTTAATAACGAGGCTTTGTCGATCGCTACGTGCTTGAGGACGAAGTAAAGTTCCACGGTCATCATAACGTCCGGTCTCTTCATGCCAAGACAATCGAAATAACAAGAGATGAGAACCTGAGCCTTCGGGGCGACTGCATAGTAGGTGTGAGCGCAAGCAAGGCTTGCGCGGACCTGGGCGAAAGAGTCAAGCGGAAGCTAAAGTCAAACGAATCGCTGGTCAAGATCGAGATCTTTGTAGGCAATGAATCGTTTGCGTTAACCGGCCGTGGTGATGAAAGGCTGACCCTGCTCAATCCACATGACATCGTAATTCGCAGGACCTATTTTGTCTGTCCTCGTACGATGTCTGTCATGTGCAACAAGGCATCCTGCGACATACCAAGGCAGATGGTACGGCTACTCCAGAACGACGACGCAAGAGGTATTTTTAGAATTTCCGTCGAGTAAATGCTTTGGTTTGAGCGGAAATCGTAGGAAGTGCGGCTTGCGGCTAAACAAGTAGGCCTGGAATGGTTGAAGTCAGGTCCTCGCACTGGCAGCGATCTTGGATGAATCCCTCGTTGCGGCAAGCAGTTCCGTATACTCCTTCTTTTCTGTGGTCCTCGCGACAGCGGAATTCAGAATTTCAAGTGCCACGTACTCCTTGAAATGGTTGCTCTTGCAAATGCCGCACGGACTGCCACTTTTCGGATCGAGCCCTTCGGCGAATTTCTTGTCTTGATGGATGCCCTTCAGGATCTTAAACACCCTTGAACTCGTTTCTTCGATCAGCCTGGCGAATTTAGTGTCCAAGTTGGAGGGAGAATCAAAGCTGAAGGCGCGCATCGTAGGCGAGTAATATTTCATCACGGCACCCCTAACTTCCACCAACTTGGTGGCCTCGACCAACCCGGCATTCTTTAGAGTTTCAAGGTGATGCCTCACTGTGGTTGTGGCTTTCTTGTAGCCGGTACTGGCCAGCGCCCTGGTCAATTCCTCTGCTGACATTGGCCTGTGACTCAGGGTTTCCAGAATCCTCAGCCTCACCGGATCATTTAGGGCTTGGGCCGCCTCGGGTCCTATTGTCGTTATCCTCCTTGTCCTGACTTCTCTCTGTAGCAAAGTTTCTGGCATGCCGGAAAGGTAGGCAGGCAATCTAGTAAACCACGTTATCAGATACTTTTGGTCAAAACGTTAATGGAATGACAGCCATGCCATCATTGTTCTCTTGGTGAGAACATTTACCTTGACATCATATCGCTATCATCCACTTTGGCGCATTATCACAGTAATGCGCATGAGCCTGTGCCGGCTGCAAGGATCTGGTAAAGTCCCCGGGAACAGGATATTGACGCTCAGCCGTTGCAAGCTCACGCTTGAAGAGGGTCCAATTATCCGGCGCGAATTGAGCTACAATTCCCGGCCAGTGATGCGCTCAAATGCAAGGATGTACCTTCTGCTCAGTTCAGCTGCGACGTATGGCGCTACTTCGGGCGGGTCGGGTTTCCTGCCCTCCTTGGCAAGTCTGTCGACTGTCCCCTTGAATCCCGTAGCGATGAGCCAGTCCCTAAGCAACTGCTTGTCATAACTATCCTGCACCTTACCGGGGACGTAGTCATCCCTTAGCCACAGCCTGTATTCATCGGGCCCCAGCGAGTCACCGAGCACAATCTCACCATTGCCGTTCCTGCCGAACTCGAACTTCACATCGGCCATGATAAAGCCCGCTCTTTCTACGATTCCACTCATCTTTTGGTAAAGCGAGATTGAAACTTTTTCGAGATAGCCATAGTCTTCTGACGTCAAAAGACCGCTTGACGTGACCTCCGCTCTGTCGACAGGTCTGTCATGTTCCTCCGATTTGGTTGTAGGATCAAAGACCGGTTCAGGCAACTTGCCTGCGAGAACAGGCTTAAAGTCCGAAGGCAGGCTGTGACCCAAATGATTCTGGTATCTGTCCACAAGGCTGCCGTAGAAATATCCCCTAACGACACATTCCATGGGAATCATCTCTAACTTCCTTACGATCATCTTGTCCTTCTCCAAGACTTTAATCATGTGATGCCTCACGCCCAGAGTATCGAACCAAAACTCGCCAAATTTGCACAGCACTTCGCCCTTCCTATGAATCGGGGTCGCCATTTTTACATCAAAGGCCGAAACGCGATCAGAAAAGTGGAACATGATGTTGCCGTCATCAAGCTCGTAGATGTCTTTGACCTTGCCCCTACGAAGCAACCTCAATGAACGACGGTTAGCCGCCCTGCAATAAATAATATCTGATTGAAAGATTTTTAACGCTGCATCGATGAACCTGCTTCGAGCTATGGCTCTAGGCCTCGATGTTCTTTCCATGGAAAGTCCGATCTGCGTTGGAATTATCGGTGGCGGCCAGCTGGGCAAAATGATTGCCCACGAGGCTAGACGCATGTCTCTCAAGGTAATAGTCCTAGACCCTACGGTGGGTTGTCCCGCAGCAAAGATCGCGGATGAACAGATCGTCGCAGACTTCAAGGACGAGTCCGCGATTATGCAACTGGCAAACTCTTGCGACGTGGTAACCTATGAAATAGAGCTTGCCAACTCGTCAGCACTGAAGCAGCTGGAAGCGCAGAACTACCCGGTCAGGCCGTCGCCTGAGACGTTAAGAATAATCCAGAATAAGTTTCGACAGAAATCATTCTTGAGGCAGAGCAATATCGCTGTGCCCGATTTTGAATTCGTAAGATCGGAGCAGCACCTATACGAATTATGCGGCAGGTTCGGTTATCCCGCAATGCTCAAGGCGTGCGAAGACTCGTACGACGGCAGAGGTAATTTTCTGATAAGATCAAAGAGCAAAGTCGCTGAAGCATTCAGCTATTTTCTGGGAAGGGATTGCATGTTGGAACGCTATGTCCCGTTCGCAAAAGAGATATCCATAATGGTGGCTAGGAACCCGAGGGGTCAGATCGAATCATTCCCGGTGGCGGAGAACACCCACCGCGATAGCATTCTGGACACGACAATGGTTCCAGCCAGACTGAGCCGCAGGGTAGAGTTAAAAGCAAAGAAGCTGGCAGAAAAAACGATGGAAAAACTGCAGGGGGCAGGGATCTTTGGCATCGAGATGTTTGTCACGAGGAATGGCAGTGTCATGGTAAACGAAATTGCTCCGAGGCCGCACAACTCTGGCCACTATACAAATGAAGCGTGCTCTATCTCCCAGTTCGAGCAGCACCTGAGAGCCGTGCTTGACCTGCCGCTTTCAAAAGTGGAGCTTCTCTCCTCTGCTGCCATGGTCAACATACTTGGGCCTGAAAACTTCGATGGATCCTATGCCGTAAAGGGCGTCAACCGACTGCTCCGAGTCCCTGGAGTCAAGCTCTACATCTATGGCAAGAAAATATCAAAACCCCGTCGCAAATTGGGCCATATCACTGCGACAGGAAAAAGTATGAAAGATGCGCTGCAGCGCGTGAACAGGGCAAGAAAGACGATAGCGATAGTGCCTGCCACAGGTGACACCAACTGAAGAAGGCTATTGTAAGCATTATCATGGGAAGCGAATCGGACCTGCCGGTCATGAAGGACGCGCAGGATCAGCTCCGTGAGTTCGACGTGCGGCACGAAGTGAGGATCATTTCGGCTCATAGGACTACGCGCAGGATGGTTGAATATGCATCAAATGCAAAAAAGAATGGGATAGAGGTGATCATAGCAGGGGCGGGAGGCGCATCGCACCTGCCCGGAATGGTCGCATCGCTCACGCCGCTTCCCGTGGTCGGCGTGCCAATCAAGACAAAGAGCCTCAACGGCCTTGACTCGCTGCTCTCGATCGCCCAGATGCCGCCGGGTGTTCCGGTGGCGACCGTGGCAATAAATGGCGCAAAAAACGCGGCGATTCTTGCCTGCCAGATCCTTGCAGTCGCGCATCCCGAAATAGCAGCGAAGGTCGAAAGGTACAAGAAAAGCCTGGAAAGTAATGTTCTTGGAAGGGCCAAGATGCTTGAAAAGCACGGCGTAAAGAAGTATCTAAAGATGCTATCGAAAAGAAAGTAGTAGAATTTATTTGTGGCCGCGGTTTGTACCACCTGCCGTGGAGCATAACGAGCATGCCGACGAAAATGAATACGGCGAAATAGAGCCGGTTGTGACAAAATTGACGACGCTTAACCAGAATTTTGCGGATGAAATGAAGAAGGCCGGAGAGCGATGCGAAGCGATCGAGCTCGGCTCTCATCCGATCGAACAAAAGCCGTATTACAGTTACCTTTTCCCAATGACTCCAAGGCTTCTGACGAACAGGGGCTTGGTACGAGTTACAGGCAGAAACATAGAGTTCATCCAAGTATTGCAGCGGATCTAGAGATGCCGAAGCAGGACCCGAATCCTCTGCCCTATGGAGCGCTCCAGTATTACCAGGTTCACTTTATTGTGCAATTAGAAAGCGACGAAAACGATGAATTTCTTGCACGGTGTGAACCAATAACAAAGGGTTATTTTGGCAGCAAACGAGTGATTGCGGTTCGATGGACTGGCGCAAGCAAGTTCACCGACCTGCTGCAATCAGATGACAGGCTAACGGAGATGCTGAAAGATGCTATATTGCAGGAAGGAGAGATTCGCATCGACCCGCAGGATGACCACATCAGGATTTATGGCAGCTGGAAGCACGAGGACAAGTTCTCATTCAATGGGACAATGCTCGAGGTCGCCGATCGAATCGCGATGCTCATGAAGAAGTTTCACTCTCCTAGCGCCCAAGCATGAATGAATCACAGTACGCATCGCCGAAGATACATCAGTTCTTACACCAAGTTAGCTTTAATAGTCATGGGGAGGTGCCACCGTCGTGGAGAAGCAGACTCTCAAGTCTGGTTTGAAATTCGGCGGAAAGACGGTTGTTGTTACCGGGAGCGGAACCGGCATTGGCCAAGCAATAGCAAAAAAGTTTGCCGAGCACGGTGCCAATATTGTAA
>JBOGQL010000266.1:0-3845 GCA_050748985.1 Nitrososphaera sp.
TGTCCATACTCTTGCTGCCTTGCTCTAACTTCGCTGGAAGAGAGGCCACTTTCCACGTTTGTCCCTAATTTGGAAACAACATCGGAGACCGGCATTGAATGCCAATGGCTGGTCAACAATTTCTCTGCAACAAACAAATTCTTGCTTGCCTATTATTACGCTACAGAGTACATAAAGATGGTGCCATCAAGCTGGAATGGCTTTTTGTGATTTTAACGTTGATATTATTGCAATTATTTTGCAACTTTTATCACCCACGCGTCAAATACTTTTCCTAGTTTTGATGTTACCCTAGCAAATGTTATCTGATGTAATAATTTCTTCAATTCGGTCTGTAGCTCTTGTCGTGGCAATATCATCTGTGCAGAAATATTGGATGGATCCGTTCGTCTACTGCTTGAAATCTGCCGAGGCGCCGGTGTGGCTATTGCTTTTTGCTCTACCCTGCGAGCTGGCAAACACACTGGCATCCTCCTGCTGTATTTCCACAAAGATGTGCTGCGGCTTGACATAAGGGATTACGTGTTTCACCTTTTGCTCAATCGCATCGGTTATCGATTCTATCTTATCGGTTTCAAGGGCATCAATCAAATTGACTTCGATACCGATAATGACGTCTTCTGTTCCAAGGTGCATTGACTTCATTTCAATTAGCCGGCTTACTTCTGGAATCTCTTTTTCAATGAGTTCCTTGACCCTGGCATATTCGTTCTTTGATATCGACTCGCCAACCAACAATCCCTTGTTTTCTCTGGCTAGGAAAAATGCAAATGCCATCAGAAGACTTCCAATCGCAAGAGAAGCATATGCATCAAAAATAGTATTGCCGGTGATATCTGATAAGAATATCCCGACTCCAGCAATTACAATGCCCAACAATGCGGCAGAGTCTTCTACCATCACAGTAATTATTGTAGTGTCCTTGCTTTCTCTGAACTCTTTGGTCAGTGTACGGAAACTGACTTTCTCACCGCGTGCTTGAATTGTGCCTTTGAATAATTTGTATGCGATTCTGAGGGCGTTTGCTTCAAACGCAAATGAAATAGCAAGTACAATGTAGCTTATCCCAGCGTTTTCGATTTGATGCTTTACTTCAAAAAGTGAGGACAATCCGTGTTCCATAGCAAGGACGCCGGATACTCCAAAGAGCATGGTAGCTACGATAAACGACCAAAAGAATGCCTCTTTTCCGTACCCAAACTGGTGTCGCTCTGTCGCAGCTCTTGAGCTCGTTTTAATGCCGATTAGAAGAAGGATCTGATTGAAAGTATCAGAGGCAGAGTGGTAGGCTTCGGAGTACATTGAAGCGCTGCCTGTAAAAAATGCAGCAATGAACTTGCTAATTGCGATCCCAAGATTGCCAAATAGTGCCGCATAGATCGCCTTCTTTGAGCTCGCTACCAAGACAGAACTTTGTATCATAGTGGGTTGTATAATTTAAGCGCTGTATGGAAAAGAATCCCAAAGATTTTAAGTGGCTTACTCCGCTTCTTTTGTCTATATAAAAAGAGGAAGGGAGGGTAATGGTTAGCAGCAGCCAGATTTTGGAGCTGGTGAAAAAAGCACGGGAGGGATCGCCCAAGCGGAAGTTCAACCAGTCAGCCGAGTTGACGCTTGTTCTGAAGGACATCGACATAAAGAAAGGCTTTAACCTCAACGAAGTTGTGCCGCTGCCCCACAAGCCCGCCAGGCAGCCTACGATATGCGTGATTGCGTCCGGAGACATGGCAAGCAAGGTCAAGAAGGCAGGCATAGACAGAATAATGGATCCTCAGGAGCTGGACAGGCTCGGGACTAACAAGCGCGAGGCCCGCAAAATAGTGAGGTCGCACGATTTCTTCCTCTCCGACACTTCCCAGATGGCAACTGTCGGCCGGTCGCTCGGGCAGTTCCTTGGGCCAAAAGGCAAGATGCCGACACCGCTTCCATACGGCGCTCCCGTCGAGACGATTGCGGCACGGTTCCGCACTTCGGTCAGAGTCAAGGCAAAGAACCAGCTCAACGTTTCAGCCAAGATCGGAGACGAAAAGATGGAGGATAGCCAGCTGGCCGAGAATGCAGGAGCAATCATATCCGCCATCGAGAAAAAGCTGCCGCAGGGAGACAAGAACATCCGCAATGCAATGGTGAAATTCACAATGGGCAAGGCGGCAAAATTGACCGCACTTGCGGCGGAGAAACGAGAGTAAAATGTCCGCACAGATGGCGCCGCAGGGCAAACACTACCCAAAGAAAAAGCGCCTGATGTACCAGGAGCTGCAGGAGCTGCCAATGAAATACAGCGTCATCGCGCTTTCCAAGATGACCAAGGTTCGCGCGACGCAGCTGATGACGATACGCAAGAAATTCAGAAACGATATCAAGATCAGGATAATCAAGAACAAGGTCGCGACGAGGGCGTTTGAAAAAGTCAGCGGCGTTGCGGGGATTGAAAACCTCAGCAAGCAGCTGGAGGGCCAGTGCGCGCTCATGTTCACGAACATCAGCCCGTTCAAGCTCAACCTGATATTTGCCCAGAACAAAGTCTTCCTGCCGGCCAAGGGAGGCGACATTGCGACAAAGGAAATCGTCGTGCCCGCGGGCAACACCGGAATTGCGCCCGGACCTGTCCTTTCAGAATTCAAGGTAGCGAATGTACCAACAAGGATCGACCAGGGCATGATATGGATAAGCAAGGACACGGTTGTAGCAAGGCCCGGCGACGTAATCTCGATGGCGCTCGCGTCGCTCTTGAGCAAGCTCAACGTCAAGCCGATCGAGGCTGGCATCGCAGTCAATTATGCAATTGCTGAAGGGCTGCAGTTCAAGGAGCAGGACCTGAAGATCGACTTGGAAGAGTACCGCGAAGAGCTTCTCAGGTCTTTCCAGCAGGCTCTGGCCCTTGCGACCGAGGCCGGCTACATGACGCCGGAGACGGTCAAGCCGCTCCTTGTAAAAGCAGAACAGCAGGCAAAGTCACTTGCGGCAGAGGCAGGATACGTCGCTCCCGACACGGCAGACTTTGTTCTCCCCAGAGCCCAGGCAAGGGCACAGGCGGTTGCAGGCAAAGCGAAAGAAAAAGGATACAGCCCTCAGTAGCACTGCGTGATTCCTATTCAGTGGCTTGACGCCAGCTGATCCAACATTTTTGAGGCGCTGTCATACGCCTTTGCCGCATCATAGTACTTGTCAGAGCGCAACAGGGACTTTGCTTTCTTTGCCAGGTCGGCAATCTCCTGAAGTTTCGCTTCAACCTCCTCCGTGTTGATGGTAGATGTCGCGTTATCGCTACCGCCGTCACCCTCTTCAAGATCTGTAGCCAGGTCTTCCCTATACTGGTCAACATCCACGAGAATGAATTCCGACACTTCGAATATTGTTACGAATGCATTATCGCAATATATCGTGGCATAGCCTTCAAGCCACCGCTGGAGCTCACTGTCGCCCAACCTGCCAGAGCCGGCATCGCAACCGTAAGCGACGAGTCCGACAGCCGGGCTGGTCATAGCGCTTATTTCCGGCACCAGCTGCGCCCTTTTGCAGTATTCATCCACGAGACTTGCTGAAGCGTTTCTTGTTTCCTCAGTCTCGATTCCCTCGATGCTGGCTAGGATAGACCTGACGCGGCCGCTGACAGCATTGCATGATTCAACGCTGGTTATGTTGCCAGCCGAGGCATTTCCATCAGCCGTGGGATTATTATCGGCATTCTCGCTATCCCCTGCTGGCTGCGGTAGCAACGCGAATGCACCTGCGAGCGCGATGGCAATCGCGACGACAGGCACGACTATCAACGCAGCTCTCTTGCCACTGGTCACTACTCTTTCATTAACTTTCTAATATATCAAGAATGCAGTGTCCAAGAT
>JBOGQL010000267.1:0-3658 GCA_050748985.1 Nitrososphaera sp.
GCTCTGCACCAAGCGCGAATTCTTGCTTATGCCCCTAGCATCATGGCGTTCGGATCACTTCTTTTTGTTCTTGCCCTTCCTTGCCTTCTTCCGCGAGCTCCTCTTCCTGCCTCCTGCACCAACCTTGAGGCGAGTTATCCTGGTCTGAAGCTGCCTGACCTGAGACTGCATCTGTCCTATCCGCAGCTCGATTCGCCTGCTTTGTTTCGACTGCCTCCTGTCCAAGTCCCTGAACCGGGTCGGGAATTGACCGATCAGCTTGTTCAGGTTTTCTAATTGCTTTGATTGCCTCTTAACTCGGCTGAGGATCAGGGCAGTCATCGCTTCTTGGTTCGATACCGTGGGCGACGTCTCCGGTGCAGCAGCTTCCACGACTACACTTTCCGGCTGTTCTTCGAGGGTTTGCATTTCCATCGCGCTCTCGACTAGAGTCGAATTGTCTACTTCAGACATCATCTCAGCGTTTGGTCAAGTCCCTAAAGTGATTATTGATTTGAAAAATCTGACAAAGTAATCTACTAGTTGTGCTGTCTGAAAAATCAGCTGCGGCGTGGCGGGCAGCTGCCAAATTCGCCCTACATTAGATCGATGTTTTGCGACGCCCCAAGATGAGGAGGCACCTACTGGGAGGGGGGCGAGCTCCCGGTCCCACCACCTTCTGCCAGAGGCTCAGGGTAGGGTATGATACCGCCGGTCGTCCCGATCTCGAGCTGCTTGATTTCGTCCAGGTCGGATAGGTCGTTCATCTTGATCAGGTTGTTCAACGTCACTGTGTAAAGCACGTTTTCGATGTAGAATGACCGGCTCCCCTGTACTCCGTAAGCATAGTAGTAGTCGTTTACGTCGTTGAAGTGTTCAATCTGGCCTTTCAGCTTAAACCCGTCCTGAGGATCCACTCCGAAAACGTAGAAGCCGCGCCAGATCTTGGGCTGTATGTACTTTCCGTCATCGGTATACGTCGGCTCTGAATATGGTGGCACTATCGAGACTGGGAGGGACAAGACATTCTTGTTCCTGTCGAAGAGAAACGCCTTGTGATCGTACAGCACCTCTGACTCCGTTCCGGATCCTCCTATCTCGTAGACGTCGACGACCTTGGGATTGCTGACGTCAGAAACGTCGAAGAGCGCCAGCTTGACTCCGAGGATTTCCACTCCCCCGTACTGGTTCTGCTTTGTCTCCTTGCCGATGCCGATTATGTGATCATCGTCGTACGGGTGGAGATAATTGGAATAGCCCGGCAGCTTTAGCTCACCCAGTACTTTCGGATCATCGTCCGAAAGATCGATCACAAAGAAGGGGTCGATCCTTTCGAATGTAACAAGATATAGCCTGTCTCCCATGAAGCGGGCAGCGTAGATCGATTCTCCTGCTGCAATCTCTTCCAGTTTGCCAATTATTTCCATCTGATCGCCAAGGACATAGACGTTGTTGTGCAAAACGGATCCGCCGTAGCGGGACCAGAATTCCGACGTAGTCGCTACCCTGAACCGTTCTTCATGCTCGTCCATAGAGAACTGGTTCAGAAGCCTGCCTGGGACCTCTCCTCTTGAAACATAGTTGATAAGGCCATCAGAGTTTATCTCTATCTTGTGAATAACAGTCTTCTGGGTTTCCTTCTGTATTCTGGCGTCATACTCTTCCAACGATTCCTGTATTTTGGCAAACAGCTGGTTCTTATCCCCCTCGGACATGCTGTTGTAGGTATCCTGCAGTAGCTCTGATACTCTGTCCCACTTTTCCGAAGGACTCAGCGAGTCATCGCTGTCAATCTCATCAATCTCCTGCTGGACATCCTCCGGAAGCAGCGGGACGACCGCGGTGAAGAACCTGTCCTTCGTGTTTGTTCCATAGTAATACGGATAGGGCAAGTTCTTCTGGTAGGCGACGTATATGTTGTTCTCTGACACATAGAGGGTGGCTCCCGGGTTCATCATGAAGCTCTTTGATTGCAGCGAATCTTCGGCGCCTACATCGGCCAAGTCTATTGACGTTATGGTGTTGAACGCGTAGTACAGCTCCGGGTTGTCAAAGTAGTATAGCTCCGGTGCAACTACTGTGCGCGATTCTTCCATGACTCTTGGAATGACAGGGTGCTGGTAGTCATACAGATCACTGGCGGTTATCAGGTATACTTGATCGCCAATCAATCTCGCGTTGTTATAATTTCCGGTAATTTCGTAGTCTTTCACAATCTCGGGGTTCTCGCGGTCAGAGACATCCATTACTAGCGCATGCGTCTTGGGTGAATAGAAGGGCTGGGGTGCAAAGTCGTATTCCTGTATGATAAAGTCCTGGCCGTATTCCTGATAGAATATGACGAGCGTATCGTTGCGGAGGAACATGTTCTGGAGGTACTGGCCCTGCTGTATGTCAAGGGCTATTTTGACCGCGATCTCGGAATCCTGCGGCGGGTACGCGTCCACTATTGTGAGCCTATCTCCAGACAGTATGTAGACGTACTTGCCATCATTCTTGAGGAAGTCGGGCTCATCGACGCCCTCCACCTGAACGTTGGTAGTTGAATAGCTAGAGCCTGCAAGTGCATCGCCATTCGCGTCTTTGTCAGTTACAGCAAATTCAAGAAATTCGTCCGATAACGCTGCAGGCGCGCCCTGACCTACTTGAGCCTGAGTACCCATCCGTCTATCGATAAAACTTTCTTCCAGCGCCCCCGAAAGTGCGCCACGGTTCTGCTCAAGATTTAGCAGAAATACCCTTAACTCATCAGCCGAGGCGAATTTCTTCAGCTCCTGAGTCGCGGCAAGAACGAACGGTGTAGGAACCAAGTCGGTACCGTTCCCAAATATCTCTTCATCCCCGAGCTCACCTGTCGGATCCTGTATGATGGTGCTACCAAGAGAACTTAATGCAAACACAAACCCTATTGCAGCCGCGACGCCTATGCCGGCCATTCCATACATCGAGTATTTTGCCATTTTCTATATTGCGACCTTTGTTGCTATAGTAAAAGAGGCTATCTGTCTTAATCCTATAGTTTAGAACGTTGCCCTAGGAGCATTCTAGACCACAGACGGCGTTCCAAACTTCGCGATCATGATTCCGTTCCGCCCAGAACCTATATGATTTCTTATAAAATACCTACAAAATGCTCCCTGCAATATTGAAAGCTATGCCAAATAATGCAATTCCTGCAGCAATAGTCCTAGCTTTCCTAGATCATAATCCCAGCATAGAGAAAATATGCGTTCTGAAACGACGAACGCCCAATTCGAGCCTGTTCTGAAACCTAGACTTACCTATGGCGTTAGGTTAACTTAAGCCGAAAATGTCAGACCAGAAGAATGACAACAGACGCATGTATGCACTGATCGCAGGCATACTTGCAATCGGCATGGTGGCTGCCAGCATAGTGGGTGGCCAGATACTAAGCGTTGCCGCACAACAGAACTCGATGGATCCGTTGCCTGTGGATATTGGGTGTGAAACTGGCGCGGAAGTCTGCGAAGATGTAGTCCAGTCTATGGTATCTACGTCGGGCACAGCAACGGTCAAGGTTAATCCCGACAAAGTCACAGTAACAATCGGTGTAGAAACAGATGGCTTGACCGCCCAAGAGGCAGCGACAAAGAATGCGGAGCTGATGGAAAAGGTGCTGGCCGCGCTGAAAGACATCGGAATTACCGACGACCAGATA
>JBOGQL010000268.1:0-1583 GCA_050748985.1 Nitrososphaera sp.
CATTTTCCTCCGCCAGAGTAGCCTTTGCGATGGGCAGGCACTACAACTTGCCGCACGTCCTGAGCTCAATTCATCCGACAAACCGGACGCCAAACATTGCGATTGTGATATCGGGCATTATCATGGCAATTATGGCGTACTCACTTCCCCTTGCCGACATTGCGGTAGCTGCTGGAGTCATTTTCTTGCTCCTGTTCACTCAGGTCAATGTCGCCGTGATTTCGATACGCAGAATTTACGGTGACAAATTGAGCTATGGTTTCAAAACGCCGCTCTTTCCGATAATCCCTATTATCGGCATCTTTCTAAATGTAGGGCTCGCACTGTACCTTCTGGTCACACAGCCGCTAAGCTGGGCCATCACCGTCCTTTGGATCGTAGTTGGGTTTGCCCTGTACAGGATGTACACCTTCAAGCGGGAGATCGAGCACTACGCGCCGGTAGTGACGACCGAAGGGGACCTCAAGAGGCAGGACTTCCGCATCTTGATTCCATACACGCCGGAAAATCCTGACAGGCTCCTAAAATACGCCATCAGGGTGGCCAAGGAAACTTCTGGAGAAGTGAACATCCTCCGCGTTATCACGGTGCCCCTCCAGACGCCGCTTTCAGCAGGAATCGCTTTTGCGGAATCTGCGCGCCGGTCGTTTGGGCCGCTGGAAAAGATGCTCGACAAGGAAAGCGTCTTGAACCACTACCTGGTCAGAGTGTCTCACGACGCTACCGAGGCCGTGCTCGCGACTATCGAGGAGCAGAAGATAGACCTGCTTGTCATCGACTTTGAAACTTTGCGACGCGATAAGAAGCTTCTTACTATAACGACATGCGACGTCCTTGCTGTCCGCGCCGAAAACGATGCCCTGGTACTCGAGCCGGAATACGAGCGCATAGACGCTGACATGAAGCTGCGTGCACTGCCAGCAGCAGACAAGAAGAGCATGGTGGTCGTCTATGACGGGGGCGAGCACTCTGACATGGTTCTCAAGGCGACCACCTGGCTCGAGCACTCTGGGAGATTCAAAGTGAACCTCCTTTCAATAAATACCAAGGAAGGCCCAGTCAAGGTGAGTGACAGCGTCCCCATGCAGCAGGATTATCTGACCCAGCTCGGCGTCGAGCTCAAGGACGTGCAGCTCAATCCAAGGAGCAGCCGATCATCAGCGGATATTGTGCACTCGGAGATCGACTCATTTGAGCCTGACCTGGTGGTAATGGGCGCTTCGGTGAGCGGATTCTCCACCTTCAACAACCCCGATTTTCTTGCACTCCTGCGCCAGCTTCATTGCCCTGTTGTGATCTCTAGAAACTTTACGATACCCGGAGTCCACCAGGCTAAATCCGCGTTCCTCAGGCTTATTCGGAAATAGCACCTACAGAAAGTCAGTCAGCTTTTTTGCAATAGTAAGCTCCTTTCGATGAACGCGCTCGGACCTTGCCAGAGCCTTCTCCTGCGATTCCGTCAGCTCGCCTCTCATCCAGAGGAGCTGCAGGAGGTTGGAAGGGGCGTTGGCTCCGTAGTGGTTGTTAAAGTAGGCATAAGTCACAGGGACCTGCCTTTCGATGACTTCCAGCCTGCCAAGCCA
>JBOGQL010000269.1:0-1572 GCA_050748985.1 Nitrososphaera sp.
TCGTGACCCATTGCAATCCCGTCAGAGACAGCGATCGCGGTGAATTCTCTTGGAGTGCAGCCTGCATCGCTTACCCCGCGCTTGGCACTCTGCGCTAGCTTTCCAAGGTGGATATTGCACGGAGTCGCTTCATTGCAGGTGGAAGAGACCCCCACGATCGGTCTGGCCAGATCCTCACTTGTGAGGCCCATGGCCTTGTACATGGCCCGGTGGGGAGCCCTTGCTGTTCCTTCGACGACTTTTCTGCTAGGCAGCTCCATTATACCGATCGAGGAAGCCTGAGCATATTTTAAAGTATGTCACTATTCGAGCGTAGCAGTTATCTTCACAGCATCCAGCCCTTCGACCTTGAATAAAGTTTCGCACATGCCGCATTCGGCGTCACCGCTTGAAAGGTCCCTGGCGGGAATTTCTTCGTTAAGGTAATCACACTTAGGACAGCGGAATGCGAAAGTTATATCGAAGCTGTCGAGCTCCATCGATTCGCCCATTATACGTGATAACGTCGGCTGGGTGGTGTATTTAAAAATTCGCCACAATCTCTCCTATACATCACAAAAAATAAACATCCCATTATACGAGGCAACACTGACCCGGGGATGGGCATGTCGAGCAGATCCTGCATTTTCTGTGCCATAATTTCAGGCAAGCAGCCAAGTACGCAGGTCTACCGAGATCCCAATTTCCTTGTTATCATGGACAAGTATCCTATCAACGTTGGCCATACTCTGATAATCCCCACCAAGCACTATGAAGACCTCTTCCGGATGCCTCCAGCAGAAGTTGGCAGGCTTTACAGTCTGGTGCCAAGAATTGCAAAGGGGGTAGTCTCTGCCACAAAAGCGGATGGCTTTAACGTAGGCCAGAACAACGGGATAGCCGCAAATCAGATAGTCCCGCATGTGCATGTCCATGTCGTTCCGCGCTTCATCGACGACAGCCCGGATGGAAAATGGCCTGCACGGAGGGTTGCGTCCAATGAAGAACTAGCTAGAATTGCCCAAAAGATAAAGCTTGCAATCGGTCCTGCTCCACTAGCATAGGCTTTGATCACACGCAGGTCGTTCCAAGCCCGAATTCAACAGGCACAAGGACGCGTTCATTTGAATGATGCTAACATTGCTGCTCCTTTGAAGACGCGTTGGGACTGTTGCATTCAGGACACTCTTCCAGATAAAACCGGCCTTCGTTCCCTACGGTAAGAACCAATCCAGTCCCTTTGCACTTACCGCACACAAACAAGGCCTGTGTCAAATACAATAATGGCTTTCGTGACTTAAAGCTCTTTCCTTCTGTAATTGTCATAAAGTTTGGCTGAGTGCGACCCATAGTTAATATAACATGAAAGAAAGATAGCATTTGTAACATATTTCACTTTACTTTCTTACGTTTTTTTGATTTCTTGGTCTTCGTCCGCTTTATCGGGGGTGGCTCTTCGGGTCTATCATCGAAGACCTTGACCTGGGGTGGCTCGCTGGAACCGCCCATCCGAATCTCCATCCTCCTCATGTAAACTGCAAGATATTCATCGGCCTCCTTCTTTGTCTCGAACTTGGCCTCCCCACGGAATGA
>JBOGQL010000270.1:0-2034 GCA_050748985.1 Nitrososphaera sp.
GACTACGCGCATATCCTCCCGCTGGTCGAAAAATGCTCGATGCTGCACGGCCACACGTCGACCGTGATGGTCGAGATAATCGGAGGCATGGAGAACAACCTTGTAATAGACTTCGCAGAGGCAAAGCAAATAATCAGAGATGCGCTAAGCTCAATAGACCACAAGTTCTTCATCAGCAAAAGATACCTGCAAAGCGAAGACGAACTGCACTATTACGTCGCCTTTGAAGGGCCCAAGGGATATTTCAACCTGCAGGTTCCCAAATCGACGACATATATGCTCTCTGGCGAGGCCACGGTGGAAAGCCTGTCGTCAGAGATAATCCGGCTCTTGGCTCCTAGGATGCCTTCGAATGTGCACGCCCTCGGAGTGTACATTTACGAAGGAGTTAACAAGGGTGCCCATATTATCGCAGGGGTCAAGAAAGAGGACTAGATGGGCGAAAGAGCGCTCGTGATGCTTTCCGGCGGGCTCGATTCTGCCACGTGCCTCTACTGGGCAAGGAGCAAGTATTCCGACGTTTCTACAATTACTTTCAACTATTTTGGAAGGCTGGCTAATGAAAAGAGTGCTGCAACACGGCTGGCAAAGCGCGCGGGAGTAACAAAGATGATCGAGATCGACCTGCCGTTCATAAAGGAGGCATCTGACTTTTACAATGGCCACTCGGGAAGGAACGCATCTGATCTGGGCGGGATGCGGTCGTCGTATGTACCTGCAAGGAACATGATCTTTTACTCAATTGCGGCTCACTACGCAGAATTTCTCGGCATCAAGAACATAATAGGTGGGCACAACCATCACGATGTCCAGTTTTTCAAGGATGCTTCGAAAAAATACATCGAAAAGTTAAACGCGCTTTTCAAGGAAGGATGCCTGCTGTGCAACGGCCGGGCATATCGGATTCTGTTGCCGCTGGCCGGCATGCAGAGAAGAGAAATAGTCAGGCTTGCGATCAGGCTGGAAACGCCGGTCGAGCTTACGTGGAGCTGCCACAGGAAGGGCAGCGTTCATTGCGGTCGCTGCTATTCCTGCAGGCAGAGGCTGGAAGCGTTCAGGTCCCTTGGAATACCCGACCCAGTATTCAAAATGTGATCTGCTCGATATTGTCGCCTACCAGCCTGATGTTGCTCAAATACACGAAACCAAAGGAGTCGATGTCAGTAAGTATTTGGATTCTCTCCTCTGTGATATCTGCGACCAAGCCAAAGCCGGCGATCTGATCCATTGAGCCGAGGGCGACAAACATGTTTCTCATGTTTTCCGGCTCTAGCTGTGATATTGGAGGTAGGCTCAGCTCTGCAACCGGATACGTGTGATCCATGTAGACGAATGTTATCCCAAGGAGGCCTGTGCTTACGAGTCCTCCTCCTACGAATCTGAGGAACTGATCGCGCCTGCGGTAGGTCCGTTCTAGCCGCGACTTGCGCGCCTCCTCGCTTGAACTTGCATGCAGGATCTTCCAAGGGCCTGACGCAAGCGCATCAACAAGTTCTGGATTCTTTCCGAGGCATATTATCAGATCAGGCTGCAGCCTCTGGGCAACCATTGACTTGTATACAGTTCCGCCATTTCTGACATACCCGTCCGTGTTGACTATGCGCAACCGGGATAGCTGCGAGGATCTTTCACATAGCGAATAAAGCCTGCGCGACGTCAGATTCTCCAGACCCGACGGCGTGATGCTGCCAATGAATTCAAACAGGCTTGCCGACAGATCCCGGAGATCCGTTACCTGTCTTTCGACCAGCGCCGCCCCGATCGCGGACGGCGGGGCGAGATCGCCCTGGCCGATGTCGCCGTCTATTACGCACGGCACGATTCCGGCAGCAAGAGCGCGGTTGGCAAGATACGCGCACAGGGTCGACTTGCCCGTATCAGTTTCGCCCACCACCATCGCTACAAGCGATTTCCGGGCCCGCAAAATGGAAAGCATCGTTTCAGATGTCTCACGCCACATCGAGACTCCTGCCGAGCGGGCGTCTGCTCTCCACATACTGCCTCCGCGGCCAAGCCTTGTGTGCAGCCTGCACC
>JBOGQL010000271.1:0-13338 GCA_050748985.1 Nitrososphaera sp.
GGGTGATAGAGGGCAAGGATGAAGAAGACAAGGTTCTGGTTAGAAGCGACGGAACAGCCACGTACGTAGCGAAGGACATACCGTATGCAGCGTGGACGCTCGGATATCTAGATGACCCTTTCTCATATCATGAGTTTGAAAGGCAGTGGGACGGATCCGTTCTTTACAGTACTTCATTGGGGAATGGAAGATCGGGTAGCGGCGAGGTGTTCAATGGTGGAGAGAGGGCAATAACGATAATAGATTCGCGTCAGACTCGCCTGCAGCGAATAATATCGCAAGTTCTTTCGCAGATCGCGGCCGGTGCAAACAAGCGTCATTATCTACATCTTGGCTACGAAGCTGTAACCATTAGCTCGGAAACAGCCAAGACGCTCGGTATGGATATCGGAGACAGGGAGTTCGTGCACATGTCTGGCAGGAAAGGAATCTACGTAAATGCCGACTATGTGATGGACAGTCTGCACAAGAAGGCGTTTGACGAGGTAAAGACGAGGAACCCCGATTTTTCGGAAGACCAGCTCCACGGAATAGCGGAGGAGGTAGCGATCTCTGCTCTGCGCTACAACATGATCAAGCAAGACTTGGACAAGATAATTACGTTTGACGTCAAGGAATCGCTCAGCCTTGAAGGCGACACAGGTCCCTATCTTCAGTACGCGTATGCAAGGTCGCAGCGCATTCTAGAAAAATCCGGCCAAGAAGTTTCAGACGCCAAGTTCGAGCTACTGACGCACGAATCTGAAATCGACGTAATAAAATACGTAGCCAAACTCGACTTGGTAGCAGAGGATGCTGCCAGATCGCTCTCGCCTAGGTCGCTCGCCCGCTATGCGTATTCTCTTGCGACATCTTTTAACCTGTTTTACGAAAGAGTGCCCGTCTTGAAAGAACCAAGCGACGATGTCAGGGTGGCACGCTTAGCGCTTGTCAAGGCATTTGGAATCGCGTTGAAGAATTGCTTCGCGTTGCTCGGGATAACTGCCCTTGAGCGCATGTAGCGATCAATTGTCCGAACCTGTGTCTTAACGCCAGATTGATTTTTATCCCCTCCCGCTTGCAGCCTAATCTTGTATTGGCCAAAGTCCAGGAAGGGTCGTACGTCCTTCTCTTCCACACGCCGCGAAAAAAGTGGCTCGCCAAGGTGACCCAGGATAAGAAGTTGCACACGCACCTAGGGATTATTGACATTTCCGCTATCATTGGCATGGAATACGGATCGGTGATAAGGACAACCGAAGGCAAGCTTGTTTTTCTTATAGAGCCGACCATACACGACTTTATAATGAAGTCAGAGCGCAAAACGCAGATTGTGTATCCAAAAGACCTGGGATACATTGCGGCACGGACAGGGCTCAAGAACGGCTCGAAGGTCCTGGAGGTAGGCACGGGATCAGGCGCGCTCGCGACCTTTATGGCAGCGATCGTCAAGCCAGAAGGCCACATCTACAGCTACGACGTTAACTCTGAATTCATGGATATTGCGCGGCGCAACCTCGAAAAGGCGGGGATGTCAGACTATGTTACGCTGAATCAGCATGATCCCCGCCAGGGCGTGGACATCAGGGAAGCCGACTTGGCGATTGTGGACCTTGGAGACCCATGGACGGTCCTGGACCAGGTGCACGACGCGCTCAAAGGGAGCGGCGCAGTCGTTGCGATCTGTCCTACCATGAACCAAATAGAAAAGACTGCCACCGAATTGAAGCGGTCCGGCTTTACCGATGTAGACTGCGTCGAGCTGATGATTCGCAACGTGGAGGCGAGGGAGGGGATGACTCGCCCGTCGATGAGGATGATCGGGCATACAACTTACCTGGTCTTCGCCAGAAAAGTGCAAAAGCAAGAGTCGGAGTACGTGGAGCCGGCTACAGACGAAGATGCAGCGACAGAGGAGAATGAAGAGTAAGGCTGGAACCACCTCAACAAGGGTGAATGTATGTTATTAAGCGAAGCGATAATGATTTAGAGCCCATGGATCGACTCTGTACTTTGGAATGATCTCGACTGCCATCTCGCATCCTAACAAGGCAATCGTGATCTACTGGGGAAACGAGGATGATCGCCTGAACATACCCTCCAGAGTCAGCCTGTCCATGACCCTCCGCGGAATAAACCAGGAGCTGGATTACACAGTCACTATAAAGACTTCCAAGGACGCTGATAGGGATAAGGTCATTATCGACGGGCATGAGGACAAGGGCGAAATCTACAACGGCTTTGTTCGCCACCTAGATTCGATGAGGGAATACACTGGACTCAAAGACAAGCTGGTGGTGGCTACAAAGAAAACCTTTCCAATAGGCAGCGGGCTGGCAGGATCGGCCGCCGCCGCGTCAGCTCTCGCTGAGGCCTTTGCTGGTCTATTCCACGACCGCATGGACAAGGACCAAATTTCCAGAATGGCAAGGAGGGGGAGCGGATCTGCCGCACGGTCAGTATTCGGCGGGTACGTTAAACTACAGAAAGGCAACGACGACAAGTCTTTTGCCGTGCAGCTATGGGACGAAGGCCACTGGGACCTTCGCGACGTGATAGCCATAGTCGACTCCGGTCCAAAGAGAGTGAGATCCCGGGATGGAATGCGTCTGTCGACGCAAACGTGCCCTGCGAAAATGTACTCCGAATTTGTCGCCATTGCAGCAGAGCATCTAAAAGAAGCAGGTGACGCGATAGCGTCCCGGGAGCTAGAGCGACTCGGAAGGGCGTACGAACAGGACAACCTCTTCTTTAGAAAGGTCTGCATGAATACGACGCCTCCGCTCGATTACTGGTCGGCTGCTACGGTGGACGTGTTCGATGCGGTGAAAGAGCTTCGCATGGAAGGAGTCCCTGTATTCGCCGGAACAGATGCAGGACCCAACGCTCACATTCTAGTCGAGCCCAGGAATGCGATGAAGGTTATCGACAGAATTCAGGGGTTAGAGGGAGTAAAGGGCGTCATACATTCCAGACCGGGAGGCGGGAGCCACCGCCTGCAAGTGCATCTTCTTTGATCCCAACTCAAGGGCTGAACCGATTATCCCGCCAACCTGATCAGTGTGGGTTCGACTCTACAATTTGGCAGGATCGAATTCTATTACTGTCCCCTCGATGACATCATGCTTCTCGGCAAACCCTGCGACGGTTTCTAGCACATAGAGAGCGTCTTCATCGGGCTTGTAAGTAGGGCAGGATTCTGGTCCGCATGGCTCTAGGCTGCTCTCGATATGAACAACCTGCCTGTCGCTGTCGACCCAGATGATGTCGATCGGGAACTTCATATTTTTCATCCAGAACTCATATTCGCCCGGTTTTGAGAATACGAATAGCATGCCTTCAGCCTCATTCAGATTGTCCTTGACGGCCAGCCCCATGGATCTCTGCTCTCCAGTTGACGCGATGTCAGCCACAAGCTCAAAACCATTCACGGTTACATTGACCTGCTTGTAGCCGTCGTCCGCAGAATTATCTGGAACAGGTTCTTGATTTCCTTCCTGTGCGACACCTGTATCCGCAGCGATGATGCCGGCTGGTGCATAAAGCATGTACGCTGCAGCAATTCCTGCAGCCGCAGCGGCGACAATCGCGACTATAGTGATGGCGCGCAAGATAACGGTTCTATTTCCTCGTATCTCTATTTATTTCATGGTACAACAGGCTTGGTCAGCCGGAGTTGCACGAGTTGGGCCCCCCTGCTATTCTGCTGCATTATCCTGGGCTCGTTACCTGCTCTTTTGAAGTACGAAGCCAGCACCAGCGCCCAGGGGAGGGCTTGCTTGCTGTCCACCTTCGACAGGAGGCTCACGATGTTGTTCGTCCTGTCGTGCCTCAGGCCACCTAGGCAGCTGATCTTGAGTGCAGAGTCTATAATTTCCATGATCTCAGAAGAGCTCATGTTGCCAAGCCTCAAGCCGTACTTTTCGTCTATTACGTCGATGAGCTCGCCCGGCATCTCGAGGCGGTTTCCCGAGACGGCGTATTCAAGCATCTTTGCCGCAAGTCCATTTTCGATGATCCTTGCCAGCTCGACTGCTTTTGTCACTACGGCCGGTTCGGTCCCCTCGATCCGTTTTAGTTCTGAGGATTTCTCCCACTCTTGCTCAAAGTTCCTTGATTGAAGCGCGCCGAAAGAGTCGGCGGAAGTGAACAAGGCCGCCTTGCCGTTGCTGCTGTCGATTGAAACGATGTGCGTTGAATCGATGATCAATAGGTTCGACAGATTAGCGTCGCCACCGGTAAGTCTCAATTCAACTCCTTCTGGGAGAGAGAACAAGCTCTCGCTGCCTAGGCACTGACTTCCCAGAATGACGCGAACTCTCGATCCGTTCGTCAGCGCCCTTACTAGGGATGGCTTGCACTGTGTAGTAAGACGTAGCCCCCAGGCATCTAGAGTGGCAACCACCGATGAGCGCGAGTGGGCAATCAAAGACCCTATCTTTTCGAGCGCTGAATTTGGATCGAGTATGAAGTAACGCCTCTCTTCAGAGCCCTTGGGCCTCTGTCCCGCGTCGTTTATCTTTTGCAGGCGATCAACAATCTTTTTCATGTTCTTTACTCTGCGCTCGTGCAGATTGATCAACTCGGAAAAAGCCTCCTCAGGCGGTATCGCGCTGCAGATTAGCGGCTTCTGCTTGGATACTATTGCGAGCCTCTTTTTTTCCAGCTTTTTCACCGTCTGGTAGACTTTGGTACGAGGCAGATTCGCGTAATAGGCGATCTCGCTTACCGCTAGCGATCCCTTTCCTATCATTGTCAGGTATGCCCGAGCCTCATACTTTGACAGTCCAAATTCTTCAAGGCTCTCTGGAAAATCGCTATCATAACTACTTTTGCTGCTAAGCACGTATTCAGAAACTGAAAACCAAAGGTAAGACGATTGGTCAAATACATTGCGTCAAAGTTCGAAAAAATGCTAAGCTGTTACCATTGCCCGCTGTTACCGCGGTTACAGAACGTTCCGGCACATTGCAGGTATTATTACAAACACTGCCTATCCAACATCGGTATGAATTCAAGGTGGGTAAAATCCGAGTCAGTAGTGGAAGATAATGATAAAGCCTCATCGCCTAAGCCAGGAGGTCCATTGAAGCCGAGGGTAGATGCCCTGGTGAAAAAGATACAGCTTGAGACCTCTCGGCTTGAAGAGATGCACAAAGTCCTAAAGTCCAAGGACGAAGACGTCTTTCGCAAGCTCGTAACATCGATAAAAGAGAATAACGCGCCGTACTCCACGATACTCTCGACCGATCTTGCAAAGGCCAGGCAGGTGAGCAGGGTCGTCTTTCTTGCCAAAGTGGCACTCGAAAAGGTTGAGGCCAGGATCACTTCTGCGACCGACTTTGGGGACCTAGTGATCGTCCTTAGCCCTGCGATGGCGGTTGTAAAGAACCTCCGCTCTTCATTGACTCCACACGTGCCGGAGATGGAAGAGGAGCTGGGAGTGGTTTCAGAACTTCTGAGCGGCATACTAGTGGACGCCGGTCAGGTGGGCGGTTACACTATCAACTTTGAAACGGCAAACGAAGAAGCCGTTCGCCTCATCGAAGAGGCCTCTGGCGTAGTTGAGCAAAAGATGAAAGAAGAATTCCCCGGAATACCAGACCTTCCTGCAGTGATGTCCCCAACTAATCTCGCCTAGATGGCTTGTGCCTGGCTGGGCAACCAGCTGATAAACTGCCCAACATCTTTTGACTGTGCAGTTTTTCGTCATTTTCAATCTACCCCGTGATGCAAGGCTTGTTGTTCATAAAGGGCGCTACGATGAAGGAGCGAGCGAATGCTGCGCTTTCGAGCCTGCAGCGAAGCGCCCAGGCGTTGGGCATGTTGCGCTCAAGACTGGAATCAAGGATCGGATCCGTCGCACGCACCGCCAATAAGGAGAGCTGCCAGGAGCTGATCCGGGTTCTCGAGCTCGTGAAAAGCGGCGAGTTGATTTTAGGCGAAATGTCAGAGAAGTTGGAATCGGCACGCTTTCTTGAAGACTTTATTCGGATAATGGACGACGCTGCGAAGTCTTTCAGGGAGATAGAATCCGACGTTCAAGAGTTGGCGCCGATGGCCGAGGCAGCGCTTTCCGAAATGCACGATGCAATTACCAGTGTCTCGAGCGGAATGATACCAGAGCAGAAGCAGCTAATAGATTCAATGATCCTTGAACAGGCGTCGTCGGTCATCCAACCTGGGATCGACTCAACTTCATCTGCAATCAAAGTTGAAGCAGAGAAAGAGAAAAAAGAGAATTCCGCGATTCAATCGGACAAAGTAGCACGAGAGCTGCCGTTGGAAGCCGAAGGAGTCGCTGTCTGACAGGTGCAATATATTTCGTTCTCTGGGCAAGATAGATTTACACACAGGTAATTCAAACGTAGACCCCAATTCAGGCTTGAACTGTAGTTATGAGTCTTGCACCACAGGAACTGGAAAATAGCGCTAGCAAATATGCTGCTGAGGCGATCAGGCTGGATTCCCAGGGCTCAAGAGGCATGGCAATCCAGTCGTACCAGCGCGCAATTGAATCGCTGGTAAAGCTCGTTCAACTTTACCCTGATTACAAGCTAAACAAGGTCTACATGGAAAGGGCAAATGCCTACCAGAACCGGATCAAGGCCCTCCAGATGTCCCACGGCCTAGACGATGAAAGGCCCGCATCGGCCCAGATTGAAAGCAGCTCGGCGAGACAGGAGCCGGCCAACGGCCATGGCAGCAGGCCGTCCGGGGTCTCTGGGTCCTCCAAGCCAGCTGGCAACGTCGAAACGCTCAAGGCTGACTTTGAAGATCTGGTCATGAAAGAAAAGCCCAACGTCAGCTGGAGCGAAGTGATAGGTCTTGAGGACGCAAAAAGGGCGATCCGAGAGTCGATAGTCTATCCTATGAAAAGGGCAGATCTTTTTCCTCTCGGCTGGCCGAGAGGCATCCTGCTCCACGGTCCGCCGGGATGCGGCAAGACCCTTCTGGCCGCAGCCTCTGCGGCAGAAATTGATGGATACTTCATCAACGTTGACGCTGCTTCGATGATGAGCAAGTGGCTGGGAGAGGCCGAAAAGAACATTTCAAAGCTCTTCAAATTGGCCCGCAATCTAAACGATAACGAGGGCGTGCCCGTACTGCTCTTCATAGATGAAATCGACTCTCTCCTGGGAACCCGCAACAGCGAAGTGGGCGGCGAGGTGAGGGTCAAGAACCAGTTCCTCACAGAAATGGACGGCATCAACAACAAGTCAAAGGAATCGAAGCTCTATGTCATTGGCGCCACAAACAAGCCATGGAGTCTTGAGGCAGGATTCCTGAGGAGGTTCCAAAAGCGAATATACGTAACACTGCCCGAAAGCGCGTCAAGGACCAACCTGTTCAGCCAGTATACGCGGCCTCTCAACGTCGAAGGCTCTCTCAAGGTAGACGAGCTCGGCAAGATAACGGAAGGCTACAGCGCAAGCGACATCAAGGATATCTGCCAGTCGGTCCAGCTGAGAGTCGTTAACGAGCTCTTTGAAAGCGGCAAGGCGATGGAAGCAGGGACCAAC
The DNA here is from genome assembly GCA_050748985.1 of Nitrososphaera sp. Taxonomy (GTDB): domain Archaea; phylum Thermoproteota; class Nitrososphaeria; order Nitrososphaerales; family Nitrososphaeraceae; genus Nitrososphaera. Next base: position 7,503 of record JBOGQL010000271.1, read on the forward strand.
CCTCGGCCAATAATATTCAGCGACTTTAGAGAAATGCTAAAGATACGCAAGCCAAGTGTCAGCGTTGACATGATAAGGGCCTACATGAGATGGAGCGACCAGTTCAAGGCGCTCTGATCACTTTTCTTTCCTGTACCTCTCTAGTGCTTCAGAGATCTTTTTCCTTGCAGATTCCTTGTTCTCCCAGCTCTTCACCTTGACGTACTTGCCCTTTTCAAGCTCCTTGTAGTGCTCGAAAAAGTGCTTTATCTGCTCCTGGATGTACTGGGGCACCGTGTTGATGTCCTTCACATCGGAAAATGAAGGATCAACTTTGGCAATCGGGACTGCTACAATCTTTGCATCTTCGCCTTTTTCGTCGGCAGTGATGAGCACCCCTACCGGGTTCGCACGAATCACCGCACCCGGCACCACCGGGTCGTTGCCCAGCACCAAGACGTCGACCGGATCGCCATCCTTCTCTCTGGTCTGGGGAACAAAGCCATAGTTGCAGGGGTAAAACATTGCTGTGAATAATTTTCTGTCGACAAAGATCGCGCCAGTCTCGCCGTCTAATTCGTACTTTATGTTGCTGCCCTTTGGAATTTCGATCACGACGTTTATTTCTTCCGGCGGGTTCTTTCCGGCCTTCAGGTTATCAACGAGTCCCAACGCTTTTCCGGCATTAACGCCCAATTCTCAAGATATAATCCTATTGGAGATCGCGGACGTTCTCTAAACAAAAATATAAACACAGGCCGCGCTATCGAGTTTCGCATAGATATCAATGGAGTTCAGTACAAAGTTCGACGCCAAGGCGATCGAAACCGAAGTACGCGGCTATCTCGATAATCTGGACTTGAAGGCTCGTCTGGAAAATGAGCTGGCAGGCAGGGAGCTCGTCGGCTACATCGAAGGTCCGCCCACGATGAATGGCGAGCCGCACGCGGGCCACCTCCGGGGCCGGATAATCAAGGACCTCTGGTACCGGTTTAAGACCCTGCAGAAAAAGAAAGTTATCTTCCGCGCAGGCTGGGATACGCAGGGATTGCCGGTCGAACTTCAGGCAGAAAAAGAACTTGGCCTGACTGGGAGCAAGGCTGAAAACATTAGCAAGGTTGGCATAGAAAAGATAGTCGAGATGTGCAAGAGGCTCATCTTGGACTACAACGAAAAGTGGGTCGCCGGCGACAAACTGTTGGGGATGTCTTTCAACTATGAAAAGGCATACTGGACATTCCGCGACGACTACATCGAGCGAGAGTGGCAGTACCTGAAAAAGGCCTGGGAGACAGGAGTCCTCAGGGAATGGTTCAGGGTTGTAGCCTACTGTCCATCGTGCCAGACTTCGCTTAGCAATGCAGAGGTGAATCAGGGTTACGAGAACGTCGAAGACCCATCATTTTTCTACAAGGTAAGGCTGACAGATGAAGACACTTTTCTCGTTGTCTGGACCACTATGCCCTTTACCCTTATCACCGATGAGATGGTTGGCGTGAACCCGAAGGCTGACTACAACTATTTGCGCGTTGGAGCGAGCAAAGAGCGCTGGATCGCTGGAGCCGAGAGGACGCAGGATCTGATGAAGGAACTCAGAGTAGAGGATTACGCGATTGAAAAAACTATTAAGGGTAGCGAGCTGGACGGCAAACGCTACGTTCACCCGCTGCTTCACATGATACCCGGGCTTGCAGAGCTTGCGGCAAAGGGCTCCATACATTTCGTGGTTGCCGAAGATTTTGTCGACACAACCACTGGAAGCGGTCTCGTTCACCTCTCACCAGCAAATGGCGAGGAGGACTTTGACATTGCCAACAAGCGCGGTGTGCCAATTTTTGTTCCCATAGACGACAAGGTAGTCTTCACTGACAAGGCGGGCGCGTTCAAGGATCTGTTCGTAAGGGATGCGGACTCGAAGGTAGTGGATGCGATGAAAGAAGCCGGCGCTTCGGTCAGGCTTGGCAGGATAAAACACCAATACCCCACCTGCTGGCGCTCCCATCACAAGGTGGTATGGCTCGCAAGGCGCGAGTACTTTTACATCATCGAGAAACTCGGGGACAGCCCGCTCGAGGCGGCGCAGAATGTTGACTATTTCTTTGAGCCTCCAAAGAACAGGTTCGTCGAGATAATCCGCGAAAAGCACCCCTGGTGCGTCTCCCGCGAACGGGTCTGGGGGACCCCGCTGCCGATCTGGTCCTGCGCCAAATGCGGTCACAAGGAAGCGCTATTTGGAAGAGCAGAGATCGTGAAAAAGGCGGCCGAGCTCCCGGATGGTCCGGACTTTGAATTGCACCGGCCCTGGATTGACAGGGTCAAGATAAACTGCGAAAAGTGCGGATCCCTGACGCAGAGGGAGCCGTTTGTACTCGACACTTGGCACAACAGCGGCGCGGCGCCCTATGCTTCGCTAACAGACGAGGAGTACAGCGATCTGATACCGGCCACTTTCTTGACTGAAGGGATCGACCAGACTAGGGGATGGGCCTACACGCTGCTGATGGAAAATGTGATATTGAACCAAGCTGGAGTGGCGCCATTCAAATCCTTTCTTTTCCAAGGACATGTCCTTGACAAAAAGGGAAACAAGATGAGCAAGAGCCTGGGCAACGTGATTGACGCGCGCATGTTACTGGCTGATAATCCGGCGGACTTGGTCAGGCTTTACTTCATGTGGAAGTCCTCGCCCATCGAGTCGCTCAACTTCAGCCTCGACGAGATGAAGACAAGGCCGTACCAGATACTGGGTACCCTTCACAACCTGCATGTATACTTCAAGCAGAACAGCGAATTCGACAGGTTTGACCTTGGCAAGCATACCCTGCAGTGGGTCGCAGATTGCAAGTTGATCGGCCCGACTGAGATCTGGCTCCTGTCCAAGCTCCAGAGGCTCGTCGATGAAGTCACCGAATCGTTTGCAAGATGCCGCTTCCACGAAGGCGCCAAGTCGATCGAGGAATTTGTGATTAACCATCTGAGCCAGGCTTACGTTCCGCTTACAAGAAACACCATCTGGGACGACAGCGCGGAGAATATGGACAAGAGGCTCGCGATTTACTCGGTGATAGGCCACGTGTTGAAGCAGATAGATGTCATGCTTCACCCCCTCTCTCCCTTCATTACTGAATACCTGTACCTTACCTGCTTTGGCGAAAAGAAGAGCGTGCTGCTTGAAGCATGGCCTGTGCGCGACGAAAAGTTCGTCGACACCAAACTCGAGGAGGCTTTTGATGCGGTGAAAGAGATTGTGTCAGTCGCTAATGCAGCAAGGAACCTCGCGGGTTTGAAGAGGCGTTGGCCTGTTAGAGAGGCCCTGATATGCGTTGAAGACCCAGAGCCTCTCGAAATTCCTGGTGTTTCTGGCGCGCTGCAGAGCCAGCTAAATGTTGAACGCTTCAATGTTGTACGGATCGCTGGAGGATCACAGCTTTCGCGGGTGTCCAGCCTTCTTGAAAACAAGCTGCCCGTGAAAGCCAGCGCGTCTCTAGTCAGAAAAGAAATAGCCCCAAGGGTCAGGGCCGATATCACAAAGGTAGCCGAGGCCTTTGAAGGCATTGACGTGCCGTCACTAGTTGACTCACTCCAGTCGGGGAGCTATCAACTTCGGTACGGCGAAGGCGACAAGTACGTTGATCTTGGCGCTTCGGACGTTGAAATCACCTACAAGGCTGCCGAAGGATATTCATCATCGGAAAGAGGAGATATTGTGGTATTCATATCAACAGAGCGCGACAAAGATCTGACAGCCAAGGGGCTATTGAGAGATCTCGCAAGGCACCTTCAGCAGCTGCGCAAGGAGCGTCAGTATAACCCAACAGAAATCGTGGGCGCTGCCTACGTTGCAGGACTTGATGATGGGGAGTTGGGCATGCTTTCTGCAATGCAAGATAACCTGAAGTACCTTGTGAGAGTGAAGAGCGCGATAATTTCAAAGGAAGTATTGCCGAATGTCAACTACAAGACCGTCGAGATAGATGGTCGAGAATACCGCCTTTCCGTTGAATAAATTTACCAAATGGTACGCTTTTTTGCTGCCATAATATAATATGGGTCGTCTTCATTGTGCTGGCATAGGGGAGAAGGCATAATAATCTGCAACCTACTGCAAAGTAAAAAAATATTGTTGTGCGTGTCAACAAACACTGCCATATAGTCCTATATACACAATTTATGAGATTAATCTGCAATTGACCAATGAACAGGTAACCCTTGACAGCTGGGTTCGAGAGAGGCTGAGGGAGCGGCTGAGGAGGGCCTCGATATTGGCCAGCAGGACGGGTAGGCCGGTGGTGCTCTACAGACACACTATTGAAGAAATAGACCAATCCGCCGAAGAAGAGATCGCCACTGTAAACGAGCAGTACGTTGTTGTCCAGGTGATCACTCACGGAGGGCTCATTCCTCCAAACTTCCAGCAGCAATACGTATTCACGCCGGAACAGTTCCCGGAATGGATAATGAAGCGCAGCAACGAACTGTTAGCCCTCTGCCTTGAAAGCCTTGACCAAGAATTAGCGGACTAGATCGTTCACTCTAAATAGACCCTGCTTTTCACTATAGAATTGGGATGGCAAAGTTTGATGGAGTAAAGGGACAGGAACTTTTGGATGTTGAGGAAAAGAAGGACGAATTAACTTTGATCTTCAAGGACAACCGATATCTGTTCGTCAAGATCCAGAATGGTCAGCTGGCAGTCGATTCTGTGCCAGAATGATCACCGTCTGCTTTTCAAATACTTTTCGTACATTGTCACCGCGGTTTCCTGTGCAATCGATTGTATGGAACCGGGCCTCAGGAGCCTTATCTTTTCGATCGACTGCTGCGCTGTGAGGTTCTCCTTTTTCACCAGGTACGCGGCGAGAACCGTTCCCGTTCTCCCCCTACCTGCTGCACAGTGAACCATGACGGGCCGGCCTTCGCTAATCTGCCTATCGATGAAATTCACTGCATTATCCAGTTCTTCAACCTGAGGAGCTCCAAAGTCCTCAACGTAAAGGTGCATGTATTGAATATCGCTGCCGTTGAACCATTCCGACGGAAGCGGCGCCTCTCTCACAGTTACGATAGACTTCACGCCCCGCTGAGCCAGCCACTCAAACTCTTCTTCTGTGACCGGCAACCCTGACCCGGCCAGCTTGTCATCTATGACCCAGCTAAAGTTGGTGGGCCGCTGGGCTATCCTGCCGTGAAACCAACGGTAGGCGTCCCCAATCTTTGTCAAACGATAATCTAATGCGTCTGCAATTTATTAACGATGCTACGCTATCGTGGCATAGATGTGATAATCAGGATTTAAGATACATTATCTGGCCGAGGCATTTATAATGGAAAGTCCTCTCCATGTGGTCGCATGGTTCGCGATTGCGTCAGGAATTTTGTGCTTGTTGCGACGCGGAAAACTCGTTGATAGACTGTAGCTCCTGTCACAGGATATCAGGGAGTCAATTTCCTGCGCCTACATCCCAATTGCACACGAATTGGGACCCGCTTCCAGGTCTCCCATGTTGAATTGGCCGCATGTGAGGAGTTTCTTATTGATCTCTGTAATCGTCTTGTAGTTGGCCGGCCTTGGCGGAACCGACGAAACCATGAACTTTACAAATTCGTCTTTAGGCATAGACAACAGCTTGACGTTTCTTTTCACAGAGCCTATCGTGTCAGACATAAGCTCTCCGTGCTTGACAGAAATGGTATTGGGGTCAAAGTGGCCAGGTAGAACAACGGTGTCATCAGGATACTTCAAGATCCTAGTCCTGTAAGTGTCATAGAGTTTTGTCGCAAAGTCTTTTGCCTTGTTACGCAAGTCTGGCCTGCCAACGCCGTTTACGAATAGCGTATCACCTGTAAACACATAGGT
>JBOGQL010000272.1:0-1666 GCA_050748985.1 Nitrososphaera sp.
CGAAGTCTTACCCCCTAAATGGGGAAGGAATTAATTGGTAATCAAAAAATTAAGATGTAGCGCCTGTTCCCCGAACGGGCAAAACTATTCGGACTGATGAGGGCATCAGTCCCCACATTTTTTTTGACATTAAAGGGGTTTGTGGTAGATTCTGAATGCTATGTTTAATTACGAAACGGTCAAGAAAACAAGCTTTGCACTTATTTTTTGTTTAGTATTCATATTTGGTATTTACATAACTGAAGCCAAAAGCGGAGGGTGTCCTGAGGGCACGGTGAAAGTACCCAATTCCAACCTTTGTATTGAAAAATTAAATCCCACAAGAACCGCAAACTTTAAGGAAATTTCTATGTATTGCCTATCTAAAAATATGGATATTTGCCTAGCCGAACAAATCGTAAAGGCATGTGAGGAGGGTTCAATAAAAGTACCATCTGATCAAAGTTCCCTTTTATTTCTCACATCAAGCGGTATGTACTTGCGTATAACCCCCGATTGTAACCTTGCAAAAACAGGACCCATCGGCTCTACCGAAAAAGAACAATTCTTGTGCTGTGATAAAGTCTCTGAGTAGTTTATGGGTAATTATTCAGCCACTAAGGCACCAAGACACAAAGAAGGAATATGAGTTTTAACACAGAAGTTAGGGGTCAGAAGCCAGAAAAACAGAGATTTCCCATGCTTATTTTATTCTGGATCCTAGCTTCTGAATTCTAAATTCAAACTTCGTGTCTTGTTGGCCCTATAGTTAAGTTTATGGGTACGCAGGAATTTAAAAAACGAGTTTTAAGAGATAATGTTTTTCCCTTCCTAACCCTATTCTTTCTCTTTGCTTCTGTAGCAGCAGGAGAGGATTATATCGCCCAACTAAAGAACCTTGTTGTATCAAAGGTTTCCGATGAGCAGTTCCAGATTAAAGGTGAAATAGTGAATAACACCGACAAAGAGCTAAAACGTTTCTCTATAAAATGTATAATTTATAACCCATCAGGAGAGGTGGTCGAGGAAGACCAGATTCTGCCTTTTATTATTCCAATCCCACCCCGCGGCAGTTCTACTTTTTTATTGCCGATTAGATATAAACCTGATATGGAAAAGTTCACACTTCAGGTAATTAACCTCGTTGGGAGGGAACTAAGTGTTGACACTGGTGGAAAGCCTCTAGAATATAAGGTTCCTAGATAAGTTGGGTCTTTAGGCTAAGACAGGCAATTTGACTCTCCGACCCTTCGATACATTCAGAACCTACGGCTCGGTAAAAACCCTTCACCCCAGATATATGAAGCGGATAAACATCCGCTCATCCTGAGCTCGTCGAAGGATGATGCTTACGAGCTAAGCGAGATACCTCAGCCCAATCTCCGCGCATCAGCGCTTCTTTTTTCTCTCGGCTCCAACCTTTGATCTGCCTTTCACAGGCTAAAGCTTCCTCACGTGAGCAAAATTCCTGAGAAAATACAAGCACCACAGGTAGCCTTGCAGACGTGTAATTATTGTATTCATCAGCCTGATGTTCCGCAATTCTCTTTTCAAGATTATCTGTATGCCCTGTGTAGTATGATTTATCAGCGCACCGTAATACATATACCCAAAAGCTCATATTTTCTTGATTTCTTCTAATGTACTCGTTTTATGAATTCCACTCGTCCTTCGACAAGCTCAGGAC
>JBOGQL010000273.1:0-3054 GCA_050748985.1 Nitrososphaera sp.
GAATGTACGATTGAGCAGCTCCAGGACTTGGTTCGGGGGGCGAAGTGGCTCCACAGAACATACGACACGTCAGTCGAAACGATTGAAGGGGCTGAAGATGATGATTGCCCTGTATCGCGCACTGTCGATAACAAGAGGGAGAGCACCCTCTGTTTTACAGAAGTTGACAAGAAAGTTCTAAAGTCGCTGCTGGACTCTAGCGGTAGGGTATCCTCGCTTGCCCTCTCAAGGAAGCTAGAGATCCCGCTTACGACGGTGCAAAGGAGGAGAAAGAGGCTCGAAGGCGAGTTCCTAGAAGTATCCTATTCGCTCAGGCTTGACAAGCTCGGATGGAGAAGTGCAGAACTCCTCGTTTCCACCCACAAGGGAATGACAGCGAAAGTTGGAAAAGAACTCCTGGGCCATAACGCTATTACGCGCGTTTCAAAGTCCATTGGTGAGCACACGATAAACATCCACGCAGAATCAGTATTCAAAAACAACAAGGATTTGCTGAATGTGATCGAATGGATAAAAGCTCTCGAGGGCGTCAGGGACGTTGTTTGGACCGAAGCCGTAGAAATGCTTGGAAAGAACAGTGCTATTCAATACGAAATAATCAACAAGCATCTCTAGACTGTCCCCATCTCTAGCCACATGGCTCGTCTGGTGGTATAACAATCCTTCACTCAGAGAAATAGTGTAACCAAGGGATCTCATTAAGGTCGGCTAGATTAGTCGATTAGACACTTTCCGACGGGTTCCATGCATTTAGACTCTACACGCGCAGAAGATGAAGATGGCCGCGCTGGCGATACCACTTGAAATAGTTCTGATAATAGGTGTCGCAGTGGATCTTGTGCTGGCATATCTTGGCTTTAACTTGTTCAAGTCTATTAGAAAGAGACTGAAGGCGAAGAAATAGTCGGCACGCGAAAAGTAAATTTTGTCCCGCCGATCGTGGGTTGCTCATGAGCAGCGTTTTTGGGGCCTAACGCGTAGTTCTTACCAGACTCCTAGCCAGCGGCGTCAGACTCGGGCAGCTCGATCGCACTGTCCCTGCACGATCACGTTTTAATAATCGAACAAAAATCATTACGCAGAGAGCAGGGCAGGATGATCTCAGCACGCATCCGGAATATGGGAGTTATATCCGCGTGGAACTCTGGCCTTCGAAGCATACAGGTTTTTCTGGCCGCCGCGACCGCATTGGGATTTGTCAGTGTCTTCAGCTTGAGGTTGGCTGATGGCATGATGTTCGCTGTCGCCACTCTTGCAGTGTGCGGAATAGTCTACTCGATGGGAATCCTAAGTAGAAAGTGGAGCTAGCGAATTCAGAGCTGCGTGACCCGAATGCGTCAGAGCTGTTTCCGGATAGTTAAAGCCAACTTTGGGCTGAGGATGGTCAATGTGTTCAGGTTTGAATTGCAACCTGGGCTAGCTGCATATTATTGCGTCAGCTTTTTCATTCTCTCGTATACTATATGGCAATATCAGGGCTTAACACAGGAAGCAGCGATGACAGGCGCAAGAATAAGAGAAACAAGATTCTTCTTGCCAGCCTGATTGCTTTAGCATTGCTTTCACTGTTTATTTTTCTGGGGAACCCCGGCTTATGGACCCCCCAAGATGAAGGTGAACCTGAAGCCGAAGCCCTTGATGATGATCTCGACAACGGCGGCAATGAAACTTCCCAGGAACCCAGTGGTAACTCCAGCCAAGTCACAGCGACCACAAGCCGACACAACGTGACTTCATTCCCGGGATCCGGGGATGGTAGTGATTCCAGCAGCTCAACAGGTTCGACATCAGTTGTTCTAATTACTAGCACCAGCGGTGATGGAGGGAGCGGCGGCTCCGGGGGCGGTGGAGGTGGAGGCGGAGGAGGCGGTGGCGGCGGAGGCAGCAACGACAGCTCCAACAAAGCTCCAGCAGCGGAAAACCAGCATGTTTCAACAATGGAGGATACTCCCGTGGCAGTTCAGATGGAAGGTAGCGATCCCGATGGGCATGACTTGAACTTTGGTATTGTTTCAGGACCGTCTAACGGCTCGATAAATGGATTTTCAAACGAAGAGGGGACGTTGCTATACGTTCCGGGCCCGAACTTCAGTGGCATTGATAGCTTTGCCTTTGAGGTAAACGATGGCAGAGGCAAGACTGATACTGCGACAGTTACAATAACCGTAATTCCGATTAACGATTCGCCTCTTGTAAGCAATTCGACGCATGTGGTCACTGACGAAGACGTACCAGTTGAAATAGACCTGCTTGCGAGCGTCTCTGACCCCGATGGAATCGGCTCTCTTGTGATAGCCAACCTGACGCAGCCGATGCATGGCACAATCACTCTGAACCCGAGCAACACCGTGACCTACACGCCGGAAGCAAACTACAATGGAGACGATGGTTTTGCATTTCGAGCTAGCGACGGCCTAGAGGCAAGCAATCTCGCAAACGTGACAATAACCATTAACCCAGTCAACGACGCTCCGATGGCTCAGAATGTAACGGCCAGCACCGTGGAAGATACACCCGTGAGTTTCATGTTGATAAACGGCACCTCGGATGTTGACGGCGACGTTACTACTCTAGCAATCGAGCAGCTGCCCTCTAACGGCATAATCACCATAAGTGCTGACAACAAGACAGTAACTTATTCGCCCAACGAGAACTTTGTGGGCACGGACAGCTTTGAGTATGTGATTTCAGACGGCACGTCGAACTCAACGGGCATCGTCGACATAACCGTGACACCTGTAAATGATGCGCCAACCATAATCGATGGGGCGCTTGGGTCGATCTCGGTGGACGAAGACAGCTCCGTTATCATCGACATCATATCCAACGTTTTTGACCCGGAAGGCGACAGTATCATGATAACAAACATTACGCAGGCATCGCACGGAACCGCGGTTCTGAATCCAGATAATTCGGTCACCTATACGCCTGATCCAGACTACAACGGCCAGGATTCATTCGATTTCACTGTTAGCGATGGGAACGGCGGCGAGGCTACGGGCACGGTAACGATCACTGTTGGCGCGGTTAACGATGTGCCGCTAAGCAATGATG
>JBOGQL010000274.1:0-4166 GCA_050748985.1 Nitrososphaera sp.
AAGGAGAGCTGAATCCGTGCTTGCGGTACAGGATCTCCTCGCCTCGCCTTACCATCACAATCCTATTCTGTGGGATAAACGTGAAGTTTTCTGATAGCCTAACGAATTCCAGTAGAGTCACTTCGACAATGTTGGTAAAGTCGCGGTAGCTGACGTAATACAAATTTGCGTCATCGCCTGAGTGAAGCGCTTTGCTGAAAATTTCTTCAAGCCTGCCTTTCCGTACCAATGCATTACACAATCGCATAGGTGATATATCATTTTGATGCAAGGGCAGAAAAATCTAGGTTGATTCAGGCTTGAAATTCAGGAGCCCGCCAGCCTCGACTATTCTTGCCACGAGATCCGGAAATGGCTTCATCGCGTAGTGCTCGTTCTTGGTCAGGTTGGTTATCCTGTTCTGCGCAAGATCGATCTCGAGCTCGTCCTTGTCAGAGATCTTTTTGAAGGCCGGCCTGTCTATCTCGATTGGCAGCAAGTATCCGCCGTCGACCGCGTTTCTGTAGAATATCCTCGCGAATGACGGCGCGAGAATAGCCGTGATTCCCGCCTGCGAAAGTGCTATCGGCGCGTGCTCCCTGCTGGACCCGCAGCCAAAGTTGCTGCCTGCTACCAAAAAGTCGCCCTGCGAAACCTTTTTCGGGAATTCCGGGTCGATGCCTTCCATCGCGTGTTTTGCGAGTTCACTGTGGTCATGTATCTTCAGGTAGGGCCCTGGGAGGATGACATCGGTGTCGATGTTGTCCATTTCGTACTTGTGGGCCCTTCCCTTCAGCATTCTGTTCAATTTTGTTCCATGTCCCTTGGGTCGGTAATTTTCCCTGTTATCGCAGAAGCTGCCACTACCATCGGCGAAGCGAGGTATGTCTGGGACTCGACATGGCCCATCCTGCCGGGAAAGTTCCTGTTGGTAGTGCTGATGCACACCTCGCCCTTGCCGAGGACACCCATGTGCGCCCCGCAGCACGCCCCGCACGTCGGCGGGCCAACGACTGCTCCGGCCTCCATGAAGATGCTGATCAGTCCTTCGCCGAGCGCCTTTCTGTATATCGACTGCGCGGCGGGCAGAACCTCTGTTCGTATCTTGACCTGCCTGCCCTTCAGGATCTTGGCCGCCTCGCGCAGGTCCTCCAGCTTTGCCCCTGTGCAAGACCCGATGTACGCCTTGTCAAGCTCGGTGCCCTGCAACTCCCGGGCTACCGTGATGTTGCCTGGAGAAAATGGCTTTGCCACCGTAGGCTCCAGACCTTCGATTTCGTAAGTGAACACCTCAGAGTATTCGGCGTCCGGATCGGCATGCACCGGCGAGTAACTCGCATCGGTTCTTTCGCGGATGTACGCTTCGGTGGTTTCGTCTGGCTCAATAATTCCGTTCTTTGCTCCTGCCTCTGTTGTCATATTTGTCAGTGTCAGGCGCTCCTCCATCGTCAGCTGCTTCACTACGTCGCCGGCGAACTGCATCGCTTGGTAGTTGGCGCCGTCCGTGCCGATGTCTCCGATTATCCTGAGGATGATATCTTTGGCCATGATGTATTCCGGCTTGCGTCCCTCTATCTTGAAGAGCTTTGTTTCCGGCACCTTGAACCAGATCTGGCCATTCATGAGGACGTACGCGACATCGGTGTGACCAAGGCCAGCGGCAAATGCGCCCATCGCCCCTGTAGTGTTTGTATGCGAATCTCCTCCCACGTACACTTCTCCTGGGAGTACCATCGCCTCTTCATGGGAAAGCGTATGGCAGATCCCGTACTGGCCCAGCCCGTACTTGAAGTGATTTTTGATGCCGTACTTTTTCGTAAAGTTGGTTAGCGTGATAACGTTTTCAGCGGAGACCCGGTCTGCAGCAGGCACAAAGTGATCCTCGGTCACCCATACTCGGTCGGGGTTCCAGATTCGCTCCATCTTCACTCCCTTCTTTTCCCATTCGCTGAAAACCTTGATCACGCCCGGGCCGGAAACGTCATGCATCATCACCTTGTCGACCTTGGCAAACACAACGTCGCCGGGCGAGAGCCTCTGCTTGCCGGAACCCCGGGCAAGTATCTTCTCTGTTATTGTCATTCCTGCCGTCAAAACAGATTCACGTATGTGATGTTTGGACCTCATGACGGATTAAAACCTTTGGAGATGAGAGCAGAAAACAAAATAGACGGTGAGCTCCACTCTGCAGCTGCTTGGCTGTTGAAATTTTTCCAATTCGAGTCGAGGCAAAGAGAACCAAGTTCGACCTGTTCAAGAGTCTTCAGGGCTTTCACTACAGCGACGGAGACATCTTGGTCATATCGAGCAAATTCGTTTCTATGAGCGAAGGTGCGCTGGTCAGTCTTGCCAGAGTAAAGGTGAGCGAAAAGGCCAGGAGGCTCGCCAAGAGGTGGGAAATGGACGCAAGTATTGCCGAGCTCGTCCTAAGGGAATCCGACTATGTGATCAGGGGAATCCCGGGCTTTGTGCTTGCAATACGCGACGGAATGATTGCTCCCAACGCCGGCATCGACAGGTCCAACGCGCCGAGAGGCAGGGTGATCCTGTACCCCCGGGACGCGTTTGCGACTGCAGAGAGGCTGATGCACAGATTCATGGAGGAACTTGGAGTCCGGATTGGAATCGTGATCGCCGACAGCCGCCTCATGCCCACCAGGATAGGCACCACCGGAGTGGCCATCGCGTGTGCCGGCTTCAAGCCTGTTGAGGACCTCAGGGGCAAGCGCGACCTCTTTGGCCACGTCTTGCGCGTCACTCAAAGGGCAGTGGCTGACGGGCTTGCCACAATGGGAGTGGCTGTGATGGGTGAGAGCAACGAGTCAACGCCGCTGGCTGTTGTGAGAGGAGCAAACGTGACGTGGACTGAGAGAAAATTCTCGTGGAAGGACATGGCCGTCTCTGCTCGTGAGGACATTTACCACCGGAGCGTTACGCCTGAGAAGTGACTGTAGCAGCTACTTGATGTTGCACATAGTTTTAATAGTCCACGTATTGAACAAAGCTCCGTAACAGATGACCGAGTTCCTTACGAGCTACCCGAAGACAATGAACATTGTAAAGGGTTTTCAGGACTTTATCCGAAGAGAGGAGATCGAGCTTGACCATCTGAGCCTCATGGTCAGGATAAAGAAGGACGAGATAGTAAGGACATTGGTGCAGGAAGGCTTTAGGAGGGTAAAGCTCGAGAACAGAAAGCCGTCCCAGATCGGCCACGGTTTCGCCAAGAGGCTGACAAAGCCCTGGGAAATGCATGTAAGGCTCCTTGAAATGAATCAAGGTCTCATCGCAATTCAGGCGGAAGTCGAGATATCGCGCCGGTACATACAGCACATCCGCTCCGTCAGAGCGCCGGTGATTTACGAGATTGAATCCATCCTAAAGAAGCACAAGATAGAATACCAAATTTGGAACGCCAAGCTCCGCCAGTACATCGCGAACGTGATCGACAACCACCAGATAAGGCTGAACGCGCCGAGGATGCCCCCGATACCATGGAAGCACATGCTGGCGTGCGTCGTCTCATTATCGCTCGTTTACCTTTTCAAGTTTTCCAGCATCCTCTAGCAAAGACTTTATTTCTTGTGCCCCCTCTCAGGCTGGATAGGGCCGGTGTCAAAGCCGCAAACAGCGACCTTCCGCCACTACGGCATCTCGCCTTGGGAGATTGAAGTCCTCTACGACACCCTGAAGCGAACATTCGAGGTCGAGGAGGTGCAAGTGCAGCCGGACGATCCGCAGTACGTCAGCATGATCGAGATCGGGTTTCCTCTTCCGTACGACGAGTCTTTCTTCCAGACCTTCACGATGCCGAGCTGGTTCAAGGTTAAGGGCGTAATAAAGGATGTAAAGAGGAGGCGCGGCAAGAAAGGTCTCAAGGCTTTTCTCAGGTTTGACAGCCCGTCCGGAAAGTTCCCGGCGGTCACCTTCCCGCTCACGACCAAGGGCGACAGGCAGTTCGAGATGGGGATGGAAAAGATAGAGTACCTCGTAGACATCGTGCCGATCCATCTAAAGTCGATCCCTCCGGGAACACAGGAGGTATGGTTCTCGTTTGACGAGCTGGGGTACAAGTGGAGCCCGTCTGTGGCAAAGAGCAGCAGCGACAGGAACTATATTTTCAAAAACAACGAATGGATAATGTAATTACTTTAGCTGCCCTATCACGGGCGAATCGTGGATAGCCT
>JBOGQL010000275.1:0-2673 GCA_050748985.1 Nitrososphaera sp.
CACAGAACCCGTCGGTGGCTTCCGACGCTATGGTGGAGCTCCAGAACAACCAGACAAGGGTCGCCGAGTTAACACCGGTAATCTTGGGAGACCTGAGGGCCCTATTCGTTTTGAAGGTGAAGGAAGAGATAACTGAGTCACTCGAGGCACAGGGTAAGCAGCCACCTGATAACGCCTCGGCACAAAAATTTGCAGTGGAAGGAATTGCCTATTACAGAACTATACAGCCGGATGTCAAGAAAAAGTTAGGTGACGAACAAGAGGCAACGCTTTTCCACGAACTCGAAGAGTTTCTGGAATCTGCACAAGCTGGGGATCTTGAAAAGATGAATCAAGAGTCCGTGGAAATAAACGCACTCCTGCTTGCCTACGAAGGAAAAGAGGTTTCTGGAATAGCTGCGTCAATAAACGAGATCATCGATCTTTTGCACCTTGTCAATAAGGAGTATATCGACGCAGTTAAGGACGGCCAAGTGATCGATCAAGAAGAGTACGACGAAACGGTCGTCTTTATATCCAGAGCGCAGGAAAGGTTTGACTCGATCAAGACTGAATTGATTAAATTAGGATCAGAGGAGACTGAGGAAGTTGAGGGAGACCTGACTGGCATAACTGCCATGGTTCAAAATAAGGACGACCCGCAGAAGGTTTCCGACAAGGTCCAGCATGCCCAGGGCGAGCTCCAGATAATGCTGAAGGCGTCAGGAAGCGGGTCTGCAAGAATAGGCGGTTGGGAATACATTGACAGGACAAAGGAGTTGCTTGACGAGGCTGTGGCCAAGTACAAATCAGGCTTGTACGACGAGGCGCGCACTCTAGCAAGGCAGGCGTACATTGACAACTATGAATTTATCGAGACGGATATTGAACAGGATGACAAGAGCCTGAAGGACAAGATCGAATTCGACATGAGAGAAGGTTTGGTTAAAATGATAGACGAGAGAAGGCCTGCCAGCGAAATAGAGGCGCATGTCGAAATGATAAAGACGGATCTCGAAATCGCAAGAGCCGTCGTCACACCGGAGTTCTCTCCGGCAGCGGTGATGCTTGCATCAGTGGCAGGAACGATCTTGGCTGGAGCACTCTACGCAAGGAGAAAATTGGTCTAGGCACAATTCTCTTGACCTACTTTCTTTCTAAACCACGCCCGGATTTTGGGATGAAGCCGAATTTCATCCTTCTGGAGGCGGGGTATTTTCAAGATATCCTTTCGGTCACCAATGCAACTGCCGCTACACTGCGAAGTATTTGACCCTAGCTTAGTGCAACTTTGCTGTGGCCGTTTCATGAGGTCTTAGCTTGTCCCAGAATATTCCGGACACAATGCCTATCAGAACCCAGAAGACAGTCATGGTGAAACCGCTGGCTAACCTGAATCCGAGAACCAGGTCGAGGGGCGCGGTTATCTCGTCTGGATTTGGAGGCAGCAGCAGAAATGCACCTGCCATGATGGCAGCATAGGCAAGAGGTATTGCCACCTTTTTCACTCTAGTAAATTTCAGCCTTCTATATAGCAGAGCGAGACCCAGGGCGCCGAGGCCGGAGATCGCGAGGAACGCAAGGTAAAGGCTCTGCCTATAATAGATCGTCTCTGGATCTCCAACAGCCGGCGGGTTTGCAGGGTATTTTATTGCAGGCATCAAGTAGATAACTAGCCACAGGATGCCAGCAAGTATCAGGGCCTTCTTTTTCTCGCTCGAACCCGGCAGCGAGCCGCGTGAATATGCGAATACTATGCCAAACAAAGCCCCCATGGACATCCCAAGAATTGTCCCAGCGGCTATCTCCCCACCCTTCTGCCAGAGTCGGTAGGCAGCGAATTCTATAGGATTAATGATTTCGCCATTCCGAGAGGCATTTTGCATTTCAATTTCTACTGCACGTTCTATGTAAGGCTCTACGATCCCTTGGTTGACGATTCCTAGAAAGGTTCCGGCGATCGCGCCGGAAACAAGTGATATAGCAATAAGGATGAGCGCGTTCATAGGATCGAGCCTAGTGGCAAGGAACGCCGGCCGCGTGTCTCATGTCATGATAGAACTCGTGGGCCCAGTTCTTCCCGGGGTCGCCGCCGCTGCCGTCCGCGGGCACAGTAAATCCCAACACCTCGCCCTGGTCGAATCCTACCATAAAGACTCCGAAAACAAGAACTGCAAGGAGGATCGCGACTGCAGATTTTGGGACTGAATGGGATTCCTTCGAAACCTTCCGGCTATCAAGTGACATTTCATGCCTCATTTATTCGGGTGTTATATAAAGAATCGGATGGTTTATCCAACCCGCCCATAATCAATATATTCAGCAAGCGGCGATCTTGTTACATGCACATGTTCCTGAAGGCGATTGAAAAGGTCGCAAGCAGGTATGCGCCCAGCAGGGTTCTTTCTTTTGACGTCGTGCATGTTTTCGCCGCTCTTCAGTTGATCCAGAAGAAGGGCAGAACAAGCAGAGAAGCTCTGGGCGAAGGTCTTGCGCTCGGAGAAGGGACCGTCAAGACGCTAGTAAAGCACATGAAGATGCACGGGTTCGTAGTGACTTCTAACGGCGGGACAAAGATGACAGCGAAAGGGAGAGGGATATGCTCTGCGCTTATTTCGTGCATGCCGGCGGAAATGAGTCTTCCCAAGTGCTCTATTGCCCTCGGGAAATTCAATTATGCCATAATTCTTAAGG
>JBOGQL010000276.1:0-2423 GCA_050748985.1 Nitrososphaera sp.
GGTGTCACGTCGACCTTCGCGTACGGCGACCTGATATCGAACATAATCGACTTCCTGATCATCGCATTCATAGTATTCCTGATGTACAAGATACTGACGAGATACGCGGTTTTTGGAGTCGAGGATAAAACCAAGCCAAAGTAAAGGAGCGCTCCTATGACCGGGGCACAAACTCGCCGTGGCCAAGAGCCCTTTCGTCAACGTGACCATCCTCCATCACCACCATTCCTCGAACAACGGACATGACGGGCCAGCCGGTCATCTTCCAACCGTCATAAATGGTATAATCAGAATAGGATTGGAGAAGATCCGGCGTGACCGTTTTTTCCAAACCAAGGTCGACTATTGCAAGATCCGCATCTGAACCAGGCTGTATAGTTCCTTTGCGAGGATACATGCCGAATATCCTCGCAGAGTTGTAGGCGGTCACTTCTGCCACTCGTTCTAGGCTGACCCTCTCTTGGTTCACGCCTTGATCCAAAAGGACAGGCAACATCGTCGCTAATCCCGGAAAGCCCGAAAGGGCAGTCCAGATGTCGCCTTCGCCGAGCTTCATCTCCAGCCTGTTTGCGACATGGTCGGTTCCAACGGTGTCGACTATTCCGTTTCGAAGCGCTGACCACATGCTCTGAACGTCACTCTTTGACCTGATTGGAGGGACAACCTTCCCGGTTACCTTCTCAAATTCAGTCGTGTGCGTAAGGTAATGAGGGCAGGTCTCGACATAGTAATTCGACATGCCCTCTTCCTTCTGTGCCAGTATGGCGTCCAGCGCGCGGGTCGAGCCGACATGGGCAAAATAGAGATTGGCTCCAAACTTCCTGCCTACATGTGAGATCCTAGTAATACTTGTTGATTCTGATGAAGGCGGCCTGCAGTCAGACCAAGCCCAAAGACCTGTCAATCCTTTGCCCTTGCCAGCACTGATACGCTCTGAGCAGACCGCAGGGTCCTCTGCGTGAACCATAATCGTCGAATGCACTTTGGAGCCTTCGGTAACTATTGCCTGCATCAATTCATCATCCATGTTGACTTCGCCGTCCCTAACGGTCCGCGACCCAGGTTCAAGGTCCATGAAAATGTGGTTCAGGTCGGCGCCCAGGTTCATGTATATCTTGAGCGAGCTAATGCCCAGTTGCTTCAAGTAGGGTATGTCCTTAACCTGGTCGGGTCTCAAAATCGATGCATGAATCGAATAATCAATGAAATGATTTCCCCTGCTTGCCTGCAGCTGCTTTGAAATATTGGGATCGTAGCGATCGTAGAGCCTGAGCATCCTCATCATCGTAGTGACACCGCCCACCGCAGCAGACCTCGACTCTGTCTGGGCTGCCTCATCGATCGGCGTGTAAACGCCATAATGCACGTGCGGATCAATAGCGCCGGGCAGTACGTACTTGCCATTTGCATTAATCTTTCTTGAAGCCGAAATGTTGTCCGAAGATTTCGTGAGCGACTTTATCTTGCCGTCTTCGATCATGATATTGGTTTCTATCACGCCCACTTTTGGAATGACGGTGGAGGCGTTAGTGATTAGCAGGTCGCAGCTGTTCGCGGAGGTCATCTTTTCCTTGTCCTTCCTTGCCATGTCATTACATTGATAGAGTGTTTATGTTTCTTGTGCCAACCAAAACTTTTGGGATACCTACCTCGCTAAGCCTTGGATTCTCGCAGAATCAGCCACACATTTTGGGATGATATTTTATATTGGGATACCTGGCATCGATAGCGAAGGGCTGGTAGTTCAGCGGTAGCAATGCTCGCTTCGCAAGCGAGAGGTCGCGGGTTCAAATCCCGCCCAGTCCACATTAAGTCCAACCCAGCCAGTATGGTGGCAGCACTCTATTGTCAATAGTACTTATGTTGGATCAAATCTAACCAGTCCTAGAAAAGCTATGCGCAATCCGGATATTAATTCTACCAAGACAACGCGACTGAACAAGAACATTTCTACTCAAATGCATAAATACTTCGGAATGGCAAAATGAATGACGAAAAAATGGCTTCTGAAAGTGTTCTGAAATCAATTCCAAAGGGAGAAATTGCGCCCAACATCGGAATAGCTGACGAAAATCGTGATTCAGTAGCTCAAATACTGAGCAAATTGCTCGCCGACGAATATATCCTGTTCACAAAAACAAGAAAGTATCACTGGAACGTTACCGGTCCAAGGTTCCAGCAGCTTCATGAATTCTTCAAAATACAGTACACGGAACTAGATGCGATAATTGATGACATTGCCGAACGCATCCCGCAGCTTGGTGGCAGAGCTATCGCCACGGTGGAAGAATTCAAAGAGCTCACAAGACTGAAAGAGGATCCTGGTCAATACCCCGATGCAGACAAAATGCTCTCAAACCTGCTAAATGATCATGAATCTGTGATCCGCAGCTTGAGAATGGATGCAGATGCCTGTGAAAATT
>JBOGQL010000277.1:0-4417 GCA_050748985.1 Nitrososphaera sp.
GAGTTGGGTGGGGAAGGTCTCCTACTCCGTCAAGTAAAACGTAAATGATTCTTACGTCTTTCACAACGACCGAAGGAGCATCTGATCAATTTATTTTTTGTGAGATAGGAAAGGATCTCAGTACTGCCGTGCGCAAGGCCTAGCGCTTTAATACAACAAAGCCGTCAACAATTCCATTTGGAACGATGTGCTTACTGCCTACGCGAAGTGATTGACAGCTCTGGAACGAACACTGAAGATTTCGGCACGGTAAAAGGTGGAAAGCATATCTGCAGCCGATGCCTGAAGGCTTTCGAATTTTCTCTTGGACATTGATTGAGTTCCTACAGAACCTTTAATTAAAAGATACTGCAGGGTTTTTCAGGGCAGAACGGTGCTTGGGAGATCTCCGGAAAGACTATGTTCTTGAAAAATTTGTGGTAGTGCCTGCGACGGACCAGGTCGGAGTTGCAGAAAGGCAGTTAATAGAAGGCAAGTGTCCGTATTGCCCCGGGAACGAATCCATGACCGAGCCGGCAGTCCTTGCGCTCGTGGTCAAGGACGGAATGCTGCAGCGTCTGTCAGATAGCGAAGATACTGTCATTGACGACTGGTCCGTCAGGGTATTCCACAATACAAACCCCGTAGTGGCTACAGGTTCGGCGGCAAGCTACAGCGACAAGCCTCTGTATAGCGAGCCGGCGTACGGATATCACCAGGTAGTAGTGGCGTCCCCGGATCACAAGCAGAGCCTCTCCCAGATATCTGTCGAGCAGTGGGTGAATGTTCTGGTCGTGATACAGGACCGCGTGAGGTGGCTCTACACGCAAAAGAGCGTTACATACGTCTCGATTTATGTGAACTGTGGCGCTGGTGCGGGAGCGCAGATGGTCCACCCCCATCTGAATATAGTTACCTTCTCAAGCATACCGCCAGTAATAGAGATGGAGGCCGAGGGCTCTCACAGGTTCATGAATGAGAATGGAAACTGTCCTGCCTGCAGCATCATATCCGTGGAGTCCAGCGGCCCGCGCCAGATCCTGGCTACGGACAGCTTCCTCGCCTTCGCGCCTTGGGCCCCGACCTATCCGCATGAATTCTGGATATACCCGAAAAGGCACATGACATCCTTTTCAAAGATCACGCAAAAAGAGATAAACGACCTTGCGCTGATGATGCGGGCTACGCTTGGCGGAATGTCGAAGGCCTTGAAGGATGCTCCGTTCAACCTCGTCTTCCACCTGTCACCGGAAAAGAAGAACAGCCGTCAAATTCACTGGCACGTTGAAGTGTACCCTCAGCTAAGCACTTGGTCCGGGCTTGAACGAGGTTTCGGCGTTTACGTAAACAATGTCAGGCCGGAAAAATCAGCGGAAATCCTGGGTTCCGCATCCAGAAGGGAGCTCGCAGGGCTCGTCGGCATCACCTGACCACATGATTTAATTACTTTGAATTTACATTGTTGCGTAATCGATGAAGCTTGAGAGTTGGATGGCGCTTGCAGCACTCGGACTCTCGGTCATGTTCGTTTCCCTGTTGCTTTCTTTCTACAATTTTCTCATCGGGCCTGACGGCGAAGGACCACAGAGGCCCGTAGAGCCGGGAACTCTGCTGTTGCAGGAGATTTTCATTTCTGCCGCGCCGAGCCTCGCGCTCGCAGGCTTTGTGTTTGCCATGGCAAAATCATACGGCACCAGCACCGGAGGAATGCTACTGATTGCTGCTGGAGTCATCATGATCGCTGGAATGGCTGTGGGCACTACGATGGTTCCGAAGATAGACGACCTATACCTTGTGGGTGCGGTCGCAATTGCCCCGTACATATTCATGGCAGGCGGTGCAGGCATGGCAGCCATCGGGGCGTACCTGCTAGCAATATCCGGCAGAAGAAGGCAATACAACGACCTGGACAGCCTTCGATGAAGGGGAGCGGGAGCCCTAAGAGGTATCAAGAAAACGCCGCATTGGTATATCAGAAGGTTTTACCTCCTTGTTTGCACACACGGAGAGGCGGGAACTCAACTACCTGTAGCAGCTAGATAGTGAACTTGCTCTTGCGGACACCGCTGCGCCTTCTCTCCAGAGCGGTGATCGAAAAGACTTCTCTCATCATCTGTTCGTATGCTTTGGTCATCCTCTGGCTGCGCCTTGACATCATTTTTCGCTGCGTTTCTATGGCCGAATCCAGATGCAGCTCGGCGTTCTTTGATCCAATTCCAGTCCCGTAAATCGTAAAACTGGGAACATCCTCTGCAGCAAGGCCGTGCACGTGCGAAGAAACACCTACTTTTCTGCCGCTGTAGATCAGCGCTCCAACAGAGGTCTTGCACATGTCGGCAAAGAACGAGCCCACCTTGTTAAGACCTGTATCGACCATCTTGCCGCCAGCGCCGCTCATCTTGATGTTTCCGTACGTCATCTTAAGGTCAGAAGTGGTCGTCATAGCCCCGACATTGACCCATTCCCCAACGTAAGAGTGGCCGATGAAGCCGGCGTGAGCCTTGTTGCTGTAGTCCGAAATCACGGAATGCTCTATTTCACCTGCTACCCTGCAGTTGTAGCCGACGTAGGATGACTCTATGATCGCGAATTGTTTGACTTGACTATTACCGCCGATGTAAGCTGGACCCACTATTCTGCACGGCGCAATTTGCGCACGGGATCCAACATAGACCCCGCCATTCCTGACATCAAGCACGGTGCCGTCTTCCACTTCCGCGTCCTGTTCAAGCAGAACAGGACCCCTGCCGATGATCTTGACCCCGGGACGAGCAGCGTTATCATTTCTGAGTCCCAGATCCGACACCTGCATCGACAGCGAATTCTCCAAAGCGCTAATAATGTCCCAGAGCTCGGAGACGACTCCTTGGGCATTCTCCAATCCAAGCTCGGTCGACTTGCCGACATTCAGCGCCTTGATGTCAATTTTCTTGCCTGTCGCAACGCGATCCATCAGGTAGTCGATCTTTTTCTTTGCAAGACGAGCCACAAGAAGCCTTTGCCCTGAGGTGATCGCGAACGTGTGCTTGATTCCAGATAGGCGCTCAATTGATAAGGTTCCAGGATGAAGCAGCCCGTTAACAAATATCGTGTCTTCGTCTATGGATCCGGGGTTCACTTTGCACTGACCGTGTCGCTCTAGTGTAATTCCTGCGAGGTACTCTCTCGTCAGAAGTATCTCTGGACTCTGCCTATGTTCTTCGAAAAAACTTCTTGCTCCAACTTTGATGTCAAATGTGGCTCTAGTGAGGGTGATGGGAGAAAAGCTCCGCCAGTTCGAGTCCTCAAACAGAGCTATGCCTGCCATCTATATCTTGCCCAGTCTGCTTGCGTACTTCTTGTATGCATCCAGATACGACTTCTTGTCGCCAATGTCGATGAAGCCGGTGTCGGTCTTGAATGCCTTGATGATTTTTTTCTGTTCCAGAGCCTTGCGCATGGCGTCGTCCATCCCAAAAGATCCGGATTTTGGTATCATTTTCAGGAACTCTGGCTCCATTACGTAGCAGCCAATGTTTATCAGCCCGCTTATCTCGGGCTTTTCCCTCCAAGAAGTCACCCTGTCCTGGCCGTTTACGTCAATAAAGCCGTACTTTAGCCTGGTAGTGTAGGCTAGTAGGGCCATAGAAACAAATGCCTTTGATTCTCTATGCTGTCTTATCATTTTGCGGAGGTTGAATTCGTAGACAGAGTCGCCGTAGATGCACACGAACGAATCATCGATCAGTTTCTCGGCAGTCTTGAGCTGCCCTGCTGTTGCCAAAGGGCGTTCGGAGCGGGCATACTCGATTTCTACCCCAAAGCGCGCGCCATCCTCGAAGTAGTCCTCTATTGTTCTATGGAGGTAGCTGACACATACTACGACGCGGTTTACTCCGGCATTTTTCAGCCATTCGATTATGTATTCGAGCAGCGGCTTGTTGCCAAGTGGAAGCATCGGCTTTGGTATGAAGAAGGTGTAGGGCTGGAGCCGTGTACCGAGCCCTCCGGCCAGAATTACTGCCTTCATTTGCCTTTCAGGCTTTTTGCTCCCGCTGTCATATTTAAGGTAAAACGATGGAAATTCATTGATAATTCTTCAATATGCATTTGATCTTTCGCACAACGTCTGCCGGTGTCCTGCCAAATATTGTTATCATGGGCTCCTTTCCGATGTCACCTCTGTGGAATATGACCTCTGCTTTAGGATTGCTTGAAAGTGCCCTGTGCGTTCCCCATGCGACACTGCGCCCTTCCTCCCGCTTTAGGTGCCTCGGTTCTCTGCCCCTGTCGTAACCTTCTACTTCGAACAATGTCCTGCACGACTTCAGCAGGGATTCGTCGAATTTGATGTTAATCGCTGATCTTACTTCGGGGTTGATACTCATGAAAGCCACAACCGCGGATGCGACATGCTTCGAAGCCCCGAACTCTATGTAAGATGCGGGAAAAGCAGTGT
>JBOGQL010000278.1:0-4701 GCA_050748985.1 Nitrososphaera sp.
TCGTAACAGGACCGAACATAGAGCTAGCAAAAGGGCTGATCAAGCGATTGAGGGAAATCTGCGAGCCAATTGAAGGCAGAATAGTTTCAACAGAAACATCAGTTATCCTGAATGATTGCAAGATTGAAGCATACCCATCGCATCATCTCGATGCAATGAGATCCTTACCCAACCCTGGATTCATATTCCTCGATGAAGCAGACTTCTTTCCGCCACGGGAGCAAAAAAATGCGCGAAACATCTCTGAGAGGTACATTGCCAAAAGCGACCCCTACATCGTCATGGTCAGCACACCCAATATGCCCGGCGGTCTTTATGACTCCATTGAGAAAGAGCCGGAGGAAAAATGCATCTATCGTCGGCTACACCTGCCTTACACGATAGGTCTGAACAAGATCTATTCTGAAGAGGAGATCAAGCGTGCGAAGGCCAGTCCGTCCTTCGAACGGGAGTACAACTTGGAATATGGATTTGGAATAGGCGACATCTTTCCCAGTCCTTTTGTAGATGCATGCCTTTCCAATTACGACCTGAGGTTATCGGAAAAGAGTACCAAGGTCCTCGGAGTCGATCCCGGGTACGGTTCCAGCAAATTTGCCATAGTAGGGCTGGAAGATCTTGACGAGATCATGTATGTGAAGGAGGCAAAAGAGTACGACAGACCCTCTCCAAGCGCGATGCTCGAAATCATTGCCGAGCTTGCTAGGGACTACCAAACAGTTGCTGTTGACTCGGCACATCCCGGTCTCATAAGAGATCTCAAGGAAAGAGGAGTCAGCGCGCAAGCTATCAATTTCGGCAAACAACTATCGGCCATGACTTCTTTGGCAGCCAAATCCGTGAAGGAACGGCGAATAAGAATACATCCTGCATTTTCAGAGTTAACTCATCAGCTTAAAGCAGTGACTTTCAACGAGAAAGGACATCCCGACAAGAGAAAACTCAGCTTCGACTTGGGAGACGCCTTGATGGCAGCCATATACTACATGGTGGGTGGTGATCATCTCTTTGTTGCGAAGGGGTAGACAATTCTAATTGGGATCGCCGAGCCTGCTGTTGTGGTGCTTAAGCTAGTACTTGCAGAAGGTAGCCGGTTCGCTACCAAAGACTACGGTCGATCCCAAGCATTCAGGATTTTTAACGAAGACGATACTGCCTTTAATGCAACCACCTACAATTCTCCCGTTGTCAACGTATTTGATGAATTGGGCATACTAGTAATCCAATCTATAACTGGAAGCTGGACCAACCAAGCATCAGGGATCGGCACCTTTAGCTTCTCGTCCGCAAATCACATCACCGTATCGGGATTGTATTATCTGGAAGTACAGCTAGAGAAGGCCGGAAACGTATTGAGCACGGAGCGGAGGAAAATTGTCGCGATGCCGAGCCCTTGATAATTCTCTTTCCACTCATGACTCTTCTTTTTTTGTGTGAACCTGCGTTTTTGGCGGCCGAAGCGCGAAATATACGGTGCCACTATTATTGAGGGAGGAACCACTGGACCGATCTCGCAGGTCTCTGACTCCTCCCTCTATTCTCAGTATGTGAAACCTGAAGTCGACTTCAGCGTATGTTATGAATATTACAGAACGGTGGGGAAGGTTCAGAACGCCGTTGAAAGCTACATCGCAGAGATCCTCTCACGTGATTGGTACTTTGACGGTGGAGCGGATGCGGTAAGGAAGCTCGAACACTGGGAGAGCACAGTTAACCTTTCGCGCCTGTTGGAATACATGGTAAGGGACTGGCTCGTGTGCGGTAACAGTATAATGGGCATATCAGATTGGGAACCGGTTCAGATCACTTCAATTGTTGGCGTCAAGCGAAATCGGTACGGGGTCACTGAAAGATTTGTCCAGCACATAAATGGCAGCGAAGTGATGCTTGACTCAAAGGGGTTTGTTCATACGAAATTCATCGAGCTAAATAGAGAAGCATGGGGCATTGGGATGTTCCATTCATTATTGACGAGCTTCGATTATAACAATCGCAGGCGATCATTGCCCCAGCTAGAAATCTACAGGCGGAAGGTACAACTTCTATACAGGATACTTGAACGATATGGCTCACCGGTGACAGTTTGGTTCTTTGAAAATGTTGCTAGGGCAGAATTTGACAAACAGGTTGAAGAACTAAGAGCTCTCGAGGCGGGGGACAGGAGGATCCTAAGCAAGAAGGTAGAAATCGCGACGGAGACGATCGATTCGAGGGGAAATTTGCTCAATGCTACGGTACCAGACCTGAACGCAGATGTGGAGTCCGGGCTCCAAACCTCTGCCAACAGGGTCATTACCCAACCATCAGCGATGGCCGATGCCAGGGTTGCAGGTGAAAAGGATGACACAAAAGTTCTCTATGTCGCTGAAAAGCTACGCGCGGTAATGAATGCTGTGATAATCCCAAAGATCATCAATTCTACAGACCTTGCTGAATTCAAATGGGGCAAACAGGATTCGTTTGAGTTTGATTTCGGCCAATTATTGCAAGCGCGCTCTGCTGGTCTGATCAGCCCGGAGGAAGCGCGGCAGATCTTGCAGTCGGTCGGCTGGAAGCTTGATGACGACCTCTATGCCAAAGACCTACCGAGCATACGAAACCGGCAAGACCGACTGAACTCCAGAGGCGATCCGGAAGGACTTTCATGATGATATACGACTGATTTGATCTTAGTTCTCAATGCCCATCGAGACCGGAACTAAATTATGAAAAAACCTCCGATTGTCATCGAATTTATAGCTGCAAGGAAGGAACAGAAACTGGATGGCATTCTAGCAATCCCTCGGATAAGCAGAAATGGCAACCTGTACTTGCCCGAAGAGCTCGCCAAAGCCGACGGCAAGGTCCTTCCGGTTCTATGGAATCACGAAGGAAGTCCGACAGATCGAAGCGAAACTGTCAATCCAACCGACATAATTGGCACGATGCTACTTACTTGGGATCCTGACCTGATGCAGCTGAAATACCAAGCCGAACTTGACGGGGACCTGCCTGTGGGAGTTCCACTCCACACCTCTCTTGGCGCTTTTTTCGATTACGAAGATCATGTATGCGGCTCGCACCGTTGCTACGCTGTACCTCGAGGTTTGCAATTTGTTGAAGCAAGCATCACGCCCACACCCGGAATCCCGGAAACCACCGTAAACATCCGCGAAAATTATGATGGCAGGTGCTGCGGCATGAGCGAAAACGTGAATAATTCTCATACAAATGGTCTGAGATCAGCTATGCATATGTCCGCAAACACACCGACCGAAACCTCAGTTGTTACCGAAGAAAAGTCTCCTCAGGTGAGCATCTCTTCGCATGAGCAGATTGCCCAAATTATTACGGAAATGACGAAGAACATTGCAGGACAAATGAAGATCGGAATCGATGCTACGATCTCTAACGCAAATGAGCAATTCAAGAACATCCACCAGATGCAGCTTGAAAAACTCTCCGAGATAATTGGTCTCATCAAGCCAAAGGTTGCAGAAAATAAGGTCCCTTCCAGCATGACCAGCGATTTACCCACTGGTGCCAAGGCAGCGGAATCCGCAAGGATAGTAGAGTTTTTCCAGCGCGTTAAGGACAGGCCCAAGGATTCATCGTTTCCTGCGATCAGCTGGGAGCTTGACAAAGACGAGTACCTTGCAAGATGGGGCTACAAGGTCAGCTCTGGCGCAAGCAAGACAAAGACCGAAGCCGTCACCGTGACGGCGGGAGACATGGGCCAAGTCTTCAGCAAGAGCGTTCTAGTCCTTCCGGGAGGAAGGCTCAAGACACCTGTGCGGCAGTACTGCAACTTTGAAGAAATCGCCAACGGCGCTGACAGGGTACATTTCTACACAATAGGTGCATTTGACTTCGGGGCAATAACGGAAGGCACCGAACCCACAAACGTATCACAGACAGTGGCAAAGGTCACAGCAACGCCTTCGGTAAGAGGCGGAGTACAGAGAGTAGGATATTCCCAGGTTGAGAATGCACCTTTCGGTCTAGTCAATGCGATTAATGAGGCAATGATGATGGCTTCCATAGACGATGAGGCTATGGATTTGCTTACGACGGTTTATGACGCCGTTTCTCCGACAAACTGGGTCAGGGCTGATACAGGAGCAGCGATCGCCTCTGATGACATTGCAAACCTTACTTTTAAGAGGGAAGGATTGCTCGCAGCCAAGAGGCTCATTGCCCAACGGGGCTATGACGTGTCGCCGGGCAACTTGGTACTGTTCGTCCACCCTAAGGGATTCCAGGAGCTGATGCTGGACACCAACTTGAACAATTACTACCAGTACGCAAGACCGGACATAACTTCGATAGGAGTACTCGAGCAGCTCTATGGGGTAGACATCGTCATTGCAGACCAGGTGAAGGCACAGGACAACACAACAAATGACACATACCGGAACGTCATGGCTGTAAAGAATGTCGCCTTTGGGATGGGAGCGGCGAGGAACCTATCAATGGAAGCCCAAAGACGTAATGAAGTGCAACAGATAATCATCTCGGGTACTCACAGAGTCAAGTCAGTAGTCATTTCGGAAGATGCAACATGCCGAATATCGTCCGCTCAATAAACGGGGGTGATTTAGTAGGCAGTTGACATTGCCACAAAAGGAAAGGGAAGCAGCTGAGAATCTCTTAGCTGAAGTTAGGCTCGGCTTGAAAGGAAAATATGAAAGATTCCTTGCGGAAGGCGGCGCAGGACGCAGC
>JBOGQL010000279.1:0-2892 GCA_050748985.1 Nitrososphaera sp.
GCCGTTATAGCAAGTTTTATTCAACGCGATAAGCCTGGCAGCCTTCTCTACATTACTGGTTGGAGTCGCTTTTCTGAGCGCATAGTAGTAGCGCGCCGGATCCTTTCTGTATCCCCTTTCATGTGCCTCCAGGCAAGCGATCAACCGGTCAACATCCCTCATTACCGCGTTGTAGGCGTTTACAAGTTCGGAGTTCGCGTCTGAGAGAAACGCTGTTATCGGGCAGTCCTCGGAGACCAGGCGGAAAAAGAAAGCCCCTCCTCCGAAAAATGGCTCAAAGTACCTATCGAATTTGGGGACATGCCGTTCGAGCTCGGGGAGCAGCTGCGTCTTGCCGCCAGCCCACTTTAAAAAGGGTCCTCCAGAAACCTGCCTAGTTCGCGTCTTACCACGACCCCGCATCCGGCTACGTCACCCAAGTCATTTTTATTAACCCTTTCCTGCATAGCGTCAATTTATTTCGGCTCCGGTCGAGCGTACAAGAGGGTTAGGTAATTGTCGTACAAAATACATACTTGAGAATGCTTAAGAATCCGGGATAGCCTGATCCGTATTGGTGGGAAAGGCATAGCACAGGCCGGCCAAGAGAAGCCCAAGAACTTCAGCCGCGAACTAGACGACAAGACGATCGAAAACATGTCGCGGTACTACAAGGTCGATGATAAGAACTTCGAAGCTCTTATAAATTATATAAAGAGCAGAGGCCTGCTAGACGATACGAAGTAGTCTTATAGGTCCGCTCTCCACAACACGCTATAAAGGATGCGCAGGGTTGTACTTTTTGGTCTGGGTGGAGTTCTCGTTGCCTTCGCCGGTTACTTTGTCTACCTGCAGGTATCTAGGCCGCCGTACGCCCTAGAAGTCGACGCCACCCGGGACACAACGGACATCGCTGGCATATTGTACAGGATAAGGGTAACGAACGTTGGCACGCAGCAGCTGACCGGCATTACAGCAGAATTGGGTTCAAACGACGTTCAGCAAACCTCTGCTCTGGACCCCGGTCAGTCTTTCTTCTTCTATCCGGAGCCAGAAACGAAAGAATCAACAATCAGGATCACAACAGCTGAGGGGATAGAGGTAGTAACCGAATATCGTGATCCCATAAAGGTAATTGGTCTCCCGGGTGCCGGGAGATGACATAAATGAGAAACCAGGATAACGGTGAGAGTTGAAGACCGCTCTATTTCCCGAGTCTGCAGAATCTTCAAGTCTTGCTGACAAGTATGGTTATGATTCTTGGTTAGTAAGCCGATTTCTGAAATACGTTCCTGACACCAATGATTTTCTGGCAAAGATGGAGAAGCCTCCAGCGCAGTATATCAGGGCTAACACTCTAAAGACCGGCACAGCCGAGCTTGAAAGCAGGCTCGAATCAAAGGGGTTCTCGTTCAGACATACCCGCGTCAGCGAAGTGCTCGCGGTCGAAAATGCACCGATGTCGGTAGGCGCGACGACGGAATATCTGCTTGGACACTATTACATCCAGGACCTGAGCTCATGCTTGGCAGTCGAGGCTCTGGACATCAAGGAAGATCAGGACATCCTGGACGTCGCCGCAGCTCCGGGAGGCAAGACTACGTTCATCGCGCAGCGGATGAACGATACAGGATCCATCATAGCACTCGAGCCTAACCAAAGGAGAGCGAGGTCCATGTCATTCAACTTGGCGCGATGCGGCGTATCCAACACCTGCATATTCCAGCTAGATGGAATGCATGCTGACAGGTTGGGAATGAAATTCGACAGGGTTCTGCTCGATGCCCCATGCAGCTGCGAAGGTGTAATCTCGAAGGATGTCACGAGAAAAACGAGCCATACGCCTCAGGATGTGGAGTACTGTTCAAACAGGCAGGAGAGGCTGATCGCATCTGCAGCAAGCCTAGTCAGGCCGGGCGGGCTGCTGGTCTATTCGACATGCTCGTTTGCTCCGGAGGAAAATGAAATGATAGTAAACGGCCTCTTGCGAAGGTTTAGCAACATTACTGTCGAGCCGCTAGATTACGGGAGCAGTGGTCTGACTAAGTTCGGCGACGATGATTATAACGATCAATTGCGCAATGCGTGCAGGCTCTATCCTCACCTGCATGACACCACGGGCTTTTTCATCGGCAGGCTCAGGATCAGTTGAGAATGAATCATCGAAACCTCACAAGAGAAGAGAAGACAGTGGTCAACCGGGCGCTCAACAGGTGGGGGGCTTTCGAATTCCTCAGGGACAAGGTACTGATGGTCAGAGATGACAGCGATGGATCAATGCAAGTCTGCCTTGTTTCGCACAGGCAGCAGCAAGTCATATGGCAGGCGGCTCCGTGCTTCGCGGGTCTTGTAATTGGCGAGCTGAAGAAAGGATTCACACCGTCAATGGCCGGAGCTGACCTGTTTGCAAGAGTTGGCAACAGGAGCGAACATTACATCGTCGTGGGTGAAGATGCCGAAAAACTCGTCCTCTACGGGAGGGACGTAATGGGCGATTCAATAGCTGAATACGCTACAACTCTCGGTGAAAACGAACTCGTGATTATTCTAAATGGCAGGCATGAGGCGATTGGAATTGGTCGAACCAGGTTCGCAGGGAAGGGGATTGCACAGAAAGGAAGGATAACTGTTACCACGCTAATGGATGCAGGTAGTTACCTGAGAGATGAAGGCTAGGTTGCTTCCACCTGGACGCCATTGAGGACAGAGATGACATAGTCAGCAGTCGTCCTCAAGCGTATCGAAATATTATCGACGGGGATTCCGCTGTCGTACAACTCGAAAATCTGTTCATTCAGGTCGTATTTCGCCTCTTCTTCCGTCCTCATAGCTATCGACTTTGCCAGTTTTTGGATAATAGGCATTATGATCTACATTGTATGTACCTGCTTGTGAAATAAAATTAAGCGGAAT
>JBOGQL010000280.1:0-2452 GCA_050748985.1 Nitrososphaera sp.
CCTACTACCCGCGCACTGTGGAGGACGAAATGTTGATAATCGTACAGGAGTCGCGAATCGCCGACCCCAGGAATGCTTTGATGCCCGTCTTTATAGTGAGAACCATAGCAAAGATAACTCAAATGGCGCGCGCCCACCATGACGTGAACCAAGATAAGGGAGTTAGCGTCAGGATGTCCGTGCACTCGATGGAAATGATGGTTGGAGAGGCAGAGCGCACCCGTTCTGTGCCGCACGGCGTAAAGGCAATCCCGCGCTTTTGCGATATTGCATGCATCCACCAGTCGTCCAAGTTCGAGCTGGCTGAAATGGAGGACACCAGGGATAACAGGAAGAACATACTCAACTCGATAATCGAGAGCGCGCTAAGGGAAGTATCGCTTGAATACGTTCAAAAGCTGCAGCCCGAGCAATTCGCGAAGGTAAAGAACGAATTCACTAAAAATAGGGTGTTTCAGGTATCGCAAATAGCGGCTGGTGCAAGTGGCAAGAAGGCGGATTCCGATTACGAGTCGCAGCTCACCAAGTTCCCGGCGTTGCGGCAGGCAGTGAACGACACTATTGTCACTGTAAAAGAAAATCAGAAGGAGCTTTTCGAGCGAGCCAAGCAGAATGGTATGAAGACAGACAGCATACTGCTGACCCCGGATCTGGACGGAGAATTTACTGCCTCGGTTACGGAAGTCATTCTGGAAGGGCTGCGTTACACGAATCCGCCGGTGCTGGACAAAAAGGACAACAGCTATGGCCTCGCCCAGTAGCGATCGCGGCAGCAAGAAATTTCTTTACATCCCGTTCGAAAAAGAAGGCAGGGAGCAGCAACAGCAGGGCCACGGCAAGCAAGAACTCCCGAAGGACCTTCTTGACAAGCTTCTCAAGGCGGTGGGCAGAGAGGCGCTGAGGGAAAGGACAGCCAACCTTCAGGAGCTAGAGCAGGCTCTTCAGGGTGCGATGTACCCGTCGCCCCAGGACCAGCGCGAACAAGATACCAATCAAGCGGGATCCGAAGCACGGGCCGGATCGAGCGGAGAAAGCGGAGATGACTCGGGCATGCCCCTTGTGCGCCACCTGATAAAGAAGGGCTACCTGAAGGACTCGCCGAAATGGCTCAGCGCCAAGGGGTTTAGCGCGATTGGCAGCAGGATCCTCTCCGACGTAATGAAAGCGCTCAAGACCGGGGAGTACGGGCTGCACGAAACGCAGCAACTTGGAAGTGGCTCACTCGTCATGGACACGAGCAAAAAGTACGAGCCCGGCGACGACATTCGGCTGCTCAACGCGCCCAAGTCGCTGCTCAACACCATCCAGAGGACACTCGGGGAGGGAGGCGACTTGAGGCTTCCGTTGAAAATTGAGGTCGACGACTTTGAAGAGTACGAGACCATGCAGGACGTCAGGGTCGCAGTGGTGTACTGCATCGACCTGAGCTCGACGATGCGCTATTCGTCTATGTACGGCGACATGAGCAGGATAGAGGCTGCAAAGCGGGCACTCTGGAGCCTCTATCTGCTGAACCGCAAGTTCTTCCCGTCGGATTCCGTGTACATCGTCGGGTTTGGCGCGCTTGCATCAAAAGTTGCGCCGCATGACATCCCGTACTTGAAGACGTTCGAGCCTGGCTCGGACTTTCTGCACTATACAAACTACCAGGCGGCATTCAGGCTCGCAAGCAAGTTGCTGCAAAAGGACGGCGCAATAAACAAGCGGATTGTGCTGGTGACCGATGGCCACCCGAGCGCGTGCTTCATTGACGAAAGGAGCGAGCAGGAGAACATACTTTCCCAGAGGCCGTACTCGCACTTCTATACTCCCGACAGGGAAACGCTGGACGCGTTGAAGAAGAACAACAGCATGGAACTCGACATAGCATCGGGCGAACTTGTGTATCTGTGCTACCGCTACCGGCAGGTAGACCAGTACATCGGAGAGCGGACGCTGCTCGAGGCCAAGAAGTGTCATTCGATGAAAATCGATATCGACACTATAATGATTAGCGAAGAGGATTCGCTTCTCGGCTATGTCAATGAAATGGAAAGGATCGTGAAGGGAAGATCATATTACATCAACCCCGCGGACATTGACAGGGTGCTTCTGACAGACTACCTTAGCAACAAAAAGCAAAAGACGATCAGAGCGGGCTCATAGTGGTAAAGCAATCGTGGAGAAGCTTAATATACAGACGGGAATTTTTCTTGGACAAGCAGAAGAAAATCATGCTGATTATTTTTGACGTGGAGGGCGTTTTGCTGAATGCTGAATACCTTCCCGTTCTGGCACAGATCAAGGGCCCAAAGACAGAGAAAGAAATCTGGGACATCACCAACGCTGGCATCAGAGGCCAGATCAAATGGGAAGACGGCTTGAGGCGGCGCGTCCGGGTGCTGCGCGGCATTACCTACGCCGACGCCAAGAAACTGGGCGAAAGCCTTCCGCTCATGCCCGGAGCCAAGGA
>JBOGQL010000281.1:0-4257 GCA_050748985.1 Nitrososphaera sp.
CTTCCGGGATCATGACGAACTGATGCGCACCACGATGATGCTTGGTTGTTGTAATCGCGCAAAATATTTTTTATTTTATGGAAAGTTTATTTCAGTGGCTTTCGGAATTCAGCTTTGTTCTGTTTTAATAACCGCAGGTATATTTTCTCTCATACTTTGCATCGAAGTTTTAGTAATTAAATGTATAAGTAGTAGAGGTTTTTTGTATAGGGCGGGATGGCGGGACTTACAGAATTTAATCCAAATTCAGATTCAGAGCAGAAGCTGATTTCAAAAATACGAAAACGCGACGGACGTATAGTAAATTTCGAGCAATCGAAAATTGCTAATGCAATATACAAGGCGCTTGTCGTTACTGGCAAGCCGGATTATCCGCTTGCGGAGCGGCTGGCCGCCAAGGTCATGCAAAAAATGGTGCAGCAGGGTTACGATTCTGCTGGAAAGATGGGAGTGCCCAGCGTTGAAGACGTTCAGGACATGGTCGAATCGATCCTGATAGAAGAAGGACTGTCAGAAACGGCAAAGTCGTACATACTGTACAGGCATGAGAGGCGCAAGATCCGAGAAGAAAAAATGAAGATCCTGAACAAGAAAGATCTCGACGAGGTTGACAAGGCATTTGACATTAATTCGTTAAGGGTGCTTGCTGCGCGTTATTTGCTTAGGGACAGCAACAACGAAATCATTGAAGGTCCTAAGCAGATGTTTGAGCGGGTCGCGACGCTCGTAGCAGTTGCTGACCTGATGCACGACACGTCGGTGTTCAATCTCGCCGGCGGCCACATGCAAAGCATCGAGGAGGCAGAGCGCTATTACTCCAAGCTGGAGGACTTTGACAGCAAGTTACGCATTGGCGATTATTACTTGAACAAATACCATTTTGAAGCAATGATACGCCACTATGTCTACTGCGCCCGCCAGGGCCAAATGAAGGTGAGCTTTAAGGAACTCCTGAGAATGCTCGCAGAGGGAAAGATGGCGCAGTACCAGGACAGGATCACAGAGTACTACAACCTGATGGTCTCAAGGGACTTCCTTCCAAACACTCCGACGCTCATGAACGCGGGGGCAAGGCTCGGGCAGCTTTCTGCGTGCTTTGTGCTCGATATGCCAGACGACATGGCAGGCATCATGAAGGCCTCGACAGACGCAGCCATGATATTCAAGTCAGGAGGCGGGGTCGGAATAAACTATTCTGACCTTAGGCCGGAGGGCGACATCGTTGCCTCCACTTCGGGCGTGGCATCGGGACCCACTTCATTCATGAGGATAATTGACACAATCACTGACGTCGTAAAGCAGGGAGGCAAGCGCCGCGGCGCAAACATGGGAATCCTCGAAGCCTGGCATCCGGATGTTGAAAAGTTTGTGACGGCCAAGACGAAGCCCGGAGTCTTCGAGAACTTTAACGTAAGCGTAGGTATCTGGGAAGATTTCTGGCAGGCGCTTGTCAACAAGGAAGGAAACCACAAGTACACTCTGCGCAGCCCCCGCACGCGCGAGCCGGTCAGGCAGACGGACGCGCTGCAGCTTGTTGACCTGATAGCGATGAGCGCGTGGAGGAGCGCCGAGCCGGGAGTGATATTCTTCGACAACATCAACAAGTACAATCCGCTTATCGGCGCGAGGCGCGGTCCTCTGCGTGCTACGAACCCCTGCGTTACCGCCGACGCATGGGTCGCCACGGCTGACGGGCCCAGAAAGGTTCGCGAACTTGTAGGAAAACTCTTCAAGATACACCTTAACGGAAAGGCATGGGACACTAGCGGCTTCTTCTCCACCGGCGTGAAAAAGATCTTCAGGCTCAGGACAAAGGAAGGGTTCGAGCTGCGGCTTACAGAAGATCACCGAGTCCTGGCTGTCAAGCGCATGAACAGATATGCAAGGGAAACTGAATGGAAGCAGGCAAGGGACCTCAGGCCGGGCGAACGCGTAGTTCTGGATGACTGCAGGTACTATGAATGGGACGGCAAGTATGGCGAAGAGGAAGGTTACTTGGCAGGGCAGCTCGTAGGCGACGGGCACATCAAGAGGGACGACATCGTCCTTTCCTCATGGGGCGAGAGCGCAGGAGACCAATCCGTCAGAGGTCTCGTGCTGCAGTATTCGCAGCGGATGCAGCACCGATCGGACTTTAGGGGGTGGGCGAAAATCAAGGGAAGAGGCGAATACAGGCTCTCGCTAGCGTCGATAAACGAACTCGCCGGATCTCTAGGGCTGACTTATGGAAACAAGGTGATAACTGAAGAAATCGAAAAGGCGTCATCGGATTTCTACAAAGGTTTCCTGAGAGGATTCTTCGACGCAGACGGAACCGTCATAGGCAACCAGCTAAAGGGCGTATCCGTGCGACTCTCGCAGAGCGACCTTGGCATCCTGAAGGGTGTCCAGCGCATGTTGCTCAGGCTGGGCGTCGCTTCCCGGATCTACCTGAACAGAAGAGTAGAGCAGGACCGGCCGATGCCCGATGGCAAAGGCGGAGCAAAAGTGTACCATACAAAGTCGCAGCACGAACTAGTGGTTTCCGGAGAGAACTTGCTGCGCTTCAGCAAGGTGGTAGGCTTTGCAGATTCGGTAAAGATGGAACGACTTTCGCTGCTGCTCAACAGGTGCACGAGGACGCTCAACAGGGAAAGATTTGTCGCCACAGTCGTGGATCTTGCGGAGGACGGAATGGAGGAGGTATTCGACGTTCAGGTGCCGAGCGTCAATGCCTTTGACGCAAACGGCATCGTCGTACACAACTGTGGTGAGCAGTCGTTGTATCCGTACGAATCATGCAACCTTGGCTCGATCAACTTGGCAAACTTTGTAAAACGCAAAGTCGATGGCAAGTTCGAATTCGACTGGCAGCGCTACGAGCAGGCGATCAGACTGTCGACAAGGTTCCTTGACAACATCATCGACATGAACAAGTATCCCGTGGAAGAGATCCGAGTCGCGACAAAGGAAACAAGGAGGATCGGCCTTGGGATAATGGGGATAGCGGATCTGCTATTCCTGCTCCAGATATCGTACAATTCAAGGGACGGCTACGACTTCATGAACAAGCTCGCGGAGGCGGTGTCATATCTTAGCATGGACGAGAGCGTTGCCATCGCAAGGTCACGCGGACCGTTCCCGATGTTCAAGGACACGGACTATGTGAAGGGCAGGATTCCGGTGGCAGGTTACTACGAGTTGCCGACGGAAACTCATACGTATGACTGGAACACGCTCATTGAAATGATCAAGAAGAACGGCATCCGCAACTCGTGGACATCGACGATCGCTCCGACAGGCACCCTGTCCATGATTGCCGACACTGCGAATGGCGTCGAGCCGGTATTCGCGCTTGTCTACGAAAAGCGTGTGACGGTCGGCCGGTTCTTCTACACCGACAAGGTGTTCGAAAACGCGCTGAAGGAAAACGGCTTGTACTCTGACGAGATACTGACCAAGGTTGCGAACAACTATGGCTCTGTGCGCGGCCTGCCGGAAATTCCGGAATGGATGCAGAGGATATTCGCTACAGCGATAGACATCCACTGGACTGACCACGTGATGGCGCAGGGAATCTGGCAAAAATGGATCAGCAACGCGATCGCCAAGACGATAAACATGCCCGGCGACGTGACAGCGGAAGACGTGAAATGCTCGTACCTGCTATCGCACGAGCTCGGGCTCAAGGGCGTGACAGTTTTCAGGGACGGCTCCCGGCACGAGCAGGTGCTGCACATAACGGGCAAGAACACGGGCGAAAAGTCCTTTGCGGTAAAGCCAAGCAGGTACGTGGCCGACTATGTCAACAACAACATCAAGGAGCAGTACGTCCTAGTGCAGATGCAAAAGATATTCAAAGAGTCCGGGATAGAGGAAGAAGTCCCGATAAGGCCGGAAGCGCCAAGACCGGTGGCAGTCACCGTGGAGGTCAAGAAAGTGGCGCCGCAGCCGGCTCTGCAGACAGTGATGGAGCTGGAGCAGGATCGCTGCCCCAACTGCAACGCCAAGCTGATAATCACCGAGGGATGCAACGTGTGCATCGAGTGCGGCTTTAGCGGATGCGGATCGGGCTAGTAGGCTCATCTCTTTCGTTCACTTGAGCGTTTGGACAAGAACTCAATACTCTGCGATACAACATCCTTGGATGCAAGGCACTGTGATAGTATTGCCGCTGATTCCCTGAGTACGAATGCCCTGTCTTAAAAATGTCAGAAAAATAGCCTAGGTTTCTCATCCAAGCGGTTACGCGAAACCCAGAACAATCTATGGATCATA
>JBOGQL010000282.1:0-2137 GCA_050748985.1 Nitrososphaera sp.
ATCCAATGTGACTATAACCTTCGATGGCGAACCTGTTTCCACGGTACCTGAAACTGTAGAACCGAACGCTTTGGGGAGATTTACGGCGAGATTTGAGGTGCCTACTGATGCTGCCTCAGGTAAGACGACGGTTGAGGCGACTGGCAGCATCGCTGTGCCAGTCAGCTCGGCGACCGCAACGTTCACGGTTGTAGTTCGTAATACCGAACCTCGTGCGGTTTCCCAGTCAGTGACGGTGAATGAAGACGAACCTGCAGAAATCAAACTACAGGGGAGCGACCCGGACGGCGACAGCATCTCATTCGCGATAGTGAGCGAGCCTGAATTCGGGCTGCTTGCGCAGGTAAATCCCTCTACAGGTACCGTCGTTTATTCCCCTGACTCGGACTTCACTGGCAAGGACAAATTTACATTCACAGTAAATGACGGACGCGCCGAAAGCAATACTGCCACTGTTTCGATAAGTGTCGTCCCGGTTAACGATGCTCCTAAACTAGATGATGTAACAGTTGAAACAAGTGAGGATACATCGATAGCGATTGCCTTGACGGCCGACGACAGCGATTCCCATAAGGTGTCGTTCTCTCTGCAGTCCGGACCGAAGCACGGGGACTTGCGCGAAATAACGTCGACAGACCGCTACTCTGCAGAAGTATCCTATTCTCCGGGGCTTGACTACAATGGCGAGGATAGTTTCGCAATAAGCGTGGCTGACGAGGAAGGCGGTAGCAACACGGCCCAAGTTAGTATCAAGATTGTTCCCGTTAACGATGCACCAGTCGCAACGAGCGAAGGAATCAGGACTCTTCAAGACCAGTCAATATCGTTCAGCATTGCAGGATCGGACGTAGACGGGGACCCGCTCACGTACATCATCACTTCAAAACCTGATCATGGCGTTCTAGGTGGAACACCACCGGAACTCGAATACGAGCCCTTCACTAATTACCACGGTTCAGATGAATTTACCTTCAAAGTAAGTGATGGGATCACTGATAGCAGCATCGCTACATTCTCGATCTCTGTTACCGCGGTGACAAACCCCAAGGATCCGACATCTCCATCCACAGGAGGCGATGACGAGGACGCACCCTCACCAGCAGGCGCGAATGACGAGCTGCAAGACGATGCAATCCCGCCTACTGCTACGGGCAGCGCTAATGAGACGTCTACCGATGTGCCTGTCGGAGGTAGCGTTACGGTCACGGATGAAGCGCAGGCTCCGATCGCAGAACAAGGCAAGACCGACGCCCAAGCACCTAAACTCAATCTTCCTGAATCGCCTCTGGTAGTTGACGCCACCTCAGAGAGCGGCGCTACAGTCACTTTCAGCGTTACGGCCGTGGACGATCAGGACGGTGAAATTGCGGCGTACTGTTCGCCTAGCTCTGGCTCCACATTTCCGGTTGGAAAAGTAAACGTCTTGTGCAGGGCTACGGATAAAGATGGGAATACCGCCTTGGCTTCGTTCGTAGTGGCTGTAAATCAGATTGACGGTGAAAACGATGGCTTGCTTTCCATGTGGGTTACATTTGCGATCACCGGTATTGTCGGAGCCGCGGGATACGGCGGGTTTAGGGCAGTAAAACGCGGAATCCCGAGGCAAAAAGGTTAGTGACCGATAGGATCAACACGCCGAAATGTCCCACGAAATCAAGATCTGACGAACTTTGTTAGCCTCGTGATCCTACTTTCGGAGCGCTTCATCTACCAAGTCGTTCGAATTTTCGGTAGCATTGGAGACGAATTCCTTCGCTTCTTCCGTTGCGTTCTCTACTGCTGGATTTTCGCTAACTTTTTCAGCTCCGGTCCACACTCCGGCAAAAAATGTTCCGACACCTAGGCCTATTGCTGCAAGCACAACTACTGAAATTAATATCCATGTAGGCAGTCCCATGATCTATTCGTTGCTAAGCTGCCCTGCCATTGCTAAAAAGTATTTTGATTCGTCATTATAGAACAATTCTCGGGTTGTCTGCTAGATGAGGAAAAGCGAGGAGTAATAGGCGTCCTGTTGTATTCGACTCACGACCGCCTGGCAGCTTGATTGGCCTTGGTTGCATGTTCCGAGGCTCTTTTGGCCTCCTTCCCCGCTTTGTTCTCTGCTTTCTCGGCCTTGACCGCAGCTTTCCATGCT
>JBOGQL010000283.1:0-9602 GCA_050748985.1 Nitrososphaera sp.
AGATAGGGGCGGTTCACACGACTGTCTTTTCAGGCTTTAGCGCGAATGCGCTCCATTCAAGGCTTGCAGACTCGAGGGCGAAATTGCTGATCACGTCTGACACCGTGCGCCGGCGCGGGAAGGAAATAGACCTTCAAGCCCAGTGGACCAAGGCCGCTCAGGGGACGGGAATTTCTAAAATAGTCACAACCGGGAATAGCAGCGGCAGCAACGTAGTCAATTACCAGGATTTTATCAAGCGCGGGGTCAGGGCTCGGACAGAGGTGATGGATTCCGAAGATCCTCTTTTCATCCTCTACACCTCGGGTACGACCGGCGAACCAAAGGGCACGCTGCAGGTGCACGGCGGATTTACACTTGTCGCGGCGCAGCAGACTGCGTACCTTGTTGACATGAAACCCAACGACGTTCTGTTCTGGTACGCCGATATTGGGTGGATAACAGGACAGGTGTGGGTAGTCTATGGGAGCCCTATTATCGGTGGGACCTCCCTTGTTTACGAGGATACCCTCGACCATCCAAGGGCCGATTCGTGGTGCAAGCTCATTGAGGATCATAGGGTCAGCATTTTTGGGGCTGCCCCCACGGCGCTCAGGCATTTCATGAAAGACAACGCGCTGAAAGCATACCATGATTTCTCATCCCTCAGAATGCTCGCCACAACCGGCGAGCCGATAAACAGGGAGGCATGGGACTGGTACTTTGAAAACGTGGGACGAAAACGATGTCCGGTCATCAACCTTTCCGGCGGAACAGAAATAGGAGGGGCAATCGTCAGCGCTCTGCCTGTCATGCCGCTCAAACGTTGCACGGTTGGATGTCCCATACCGGGCTTTGACGCAGACATTTACGACGACTCAGGAAGACAGGTAGCGAAAGGCGAAGGTTACCTTGTCATCAAAAAGCCGTGGCCTTCAATGACAAGGGGGTTGCTCAACAGCGCGGAAAGATATATCGAAACTTACTGGTCCAGGTACAGCGATGTTTGGTACCACGGCGACATTGTCCTTGTGGATTCCGACGGGCTATGGTACATGCGCGGGCGGGCGGATGACGTCATAAAGGTGTCGGGGCACAGGATCGGCACCGCAGAAATCGAAGGACCCGCGGCGGCGCACCCAGCGGTTGCCGAGGCCATGGTGGTGGGAAAGCCGGATGAGCTCAAGGGTGAAGCGATAATATTGTGTGTTGTCTTGA
Organism: Nitrososphaera sp.; assembly: GCA_050748985.1. Lineage (GTDB taxonomy): Archaea > Thermoproteota > Nitrososphaeria > Nitrososphaerales > Nitrososphaeraceae > Nitrososphaera. The sequence continues at coordinate 1,198 of JBOGQL010000283.1, forward strand.
AAGATGGCTTCAGAGCCGACGACGATCTGAGAGACAAGATTATCAGCAAGGTCGAAGAATCGATCGGGAGGTTCGCTCGTCCTGACGATGTAAAGGTAGTAAGCGAGCTGCCAAAAACAAGGACAGGCAAGCTACTCAGGCGCCTAGTCCGGTCAAGGATTGCCGGCGACAGAATTGCCGAACGGGACCTGTCAACCGTAGAGAATCCCTGGTCACTAGACCAGTTCTAAAGGTCCTTTTTCCCCCACGCAGTCAGGCTCAAGAAGAATGTCGGCGCCCGCTTAATGCCTCAATAAAAGGCGAGAATGTGCTGGGGAGCCCGTTGTACTACTAATTGACAGGTATCGCTAGTGATAGACATAATGAGACGAATCTGCTTGGCCCTGGCCGGGAACCTTTATTTTATCATGAACTTCGACTAGCAGCTATAGATGCTTCCAGAGGGCGAAGATGACAGGAAAAAGTTCGAGCTCCCAGGTACCCGTGCGCAGTATGCGCCATCGCTCGTATTTACGATTACCCACATGCGGCTTTCGATAGAGCCTGATCTTGAAGAAAGATCGTTCAAGGGCGAGCAGCGCCTGGACATAATTATACTTCAGGATACAGACAGCATCGAGCTCGACGCATCCGAACTCCAGATAAAGTCCGTCTATGCTGCGGGCAAGCTTGAATTCCGCGTGATTGGTGACAAACTTGCAGTAAAGCTCGGCAGGACATTCAGGGAGGACAGCAGGATCAAGCTCGACATTTCGTATTCCGCAAGGCCTCGCAAGGGGATGTACTTTGTTGCGCCGGACAAGCACTACCCAGGCAAGCAGCTCGAGGCCTGGACGCAGGGTGAAAGCACCGAGGCAAGGTACTGGTTTCCGTGCATAGACCACCCTCAGGTCAAATTCACGAGCGAAATTTCAGTGAGCGTCCCGACGGGCTTTATGGCGATTTCAAACGGCAGGCTGCTAAAGGTAGAAAAGCGTGGCAACAAGAGGCAGGTCTACCACTGGTCAGAATCTAATCCCCACCCTGCCTACTCGACTTCGCTGGTTATCGGCAATTACACTCAGTCAAATGATGGGGAACTTCTCCAATATTATGTGCCCGTTGGCAGAAGGCAGGATGCCCCAAGGTCTTTCGAGCGCACCCCTGAAATGGTCAGGTTTTTCGAAGAATATCTTGGCACAAAGTATCCGTACGACAAATATGCTCAGGTGACGGTCCAGGACTTTATCTTTGGCGGCATGGAAAACGCGAGCTGCTCGACGCTGACACTTGACACGCTGCATGATAAAAAAGCGCACGTTGACTATACGAGCGACCATCTTGTGTCGCACGAGCTGGCACACCAGTGGTTCGGGAACCTAGTTACATGCAGGGACTGGCAGCACATTTGGCTCAATGAAAGTTTCGCGACGTACGCCGAGTCGCTGTACTGGGAGGCAAGCAGAGGAAAAGACGAATTCCAGTACTATGTGATGCGCGCGGCGGAAGACTATTTCGAGGAGGCCGGCACAAGGTACACCAGGCCGATTGTCAGCAAAGTCTACAAGCATCCAGACGACCTTTTTGACCGGCACGCCTATGAAAAGGGCGCGTGCGTTCTTCACATGCTCAGGCACCACATCGGCGACCGCTACTTCAGGAGGTCGCTCAAGACATACCTGCAGCGCTTCGCCAATGGCACCGCAGATACGGATGATTTCCGCAAGGTGGTAGAGCTTGAGACCGGGAAGAGCCTGCAGCAGTTTTTTGACCAGTGGGTGTTCAAAGAGGGCCATCCAAACCTGAAGGTAGAGTATTCTACAGATTCCAAAGTGGCCAAGTTCAAGATTGAGCAAACCCAACCCGGGGATCCATTCGAATTCATGATGGAAGTCAAGCTCGTGTCTGGCAGAGGAGAGAAGCTGCATTCCTTCAAGATTTCAGAGAAATCAAGCACATTTCTTATCCCGGTGGACAAAGAACCTGATTGGTTCTCCATCGATCCGCAGTTCAAGATATTGAAGATGATCTCGATAAGCGCTCCCAAGGAGATGCTCGTTCAGCAGATAGAGGAAGGAAGCACGGTAGTCGAGAGAGTGGAGGCTGCCCGAGCATTGAAAGACCATTCTTCCGAAGTTGCTATTGACGCCCTGCAAAACGCAGTGCTCCACGACAAATCTTGGGGCGTCTCAGCCGAGGCTGCAAAGAGCCTTGGAGTCATCAGGACGGATTATGCGTATGAAGCGCTGAAAAAATGCGTCAAAGTCAGCCACCCTAAGGCAAGGCGCGCCGTCGTTCGCGCTCTAGGCGAATTCAAGAGGGAAGAATCGCTGGAGCTTCTAAAGCCGATATTGCACAACGACGAAAGCTATTTCGTGGAGTCAGAGGCCGCGACGGCAATTGGCAAGACAAAGAGCAAGCACGCAGTTTCCATTCTGAGAAAGGCCACCGAAACAGCGAGTTTTCAGAGCACCGTTGCGCAGGGCGCGATCACTGGGCTGAAGGAATTTGCCGGTGACAAGGATATAGCAGCATTTTTGATCGGAAAAAGCATGCATGGCAACGATCATAGGATCAGAGAAGCAGCTACTTTTGCTCTTGGCAGGTTTGTAGATGGCAATCCTGCGGTGTCGGATCACCTGAAGGTCCTCCTTGCTGACAAATGGTTCAGAGTCCGCATCAATGCCTGCAGGGCGTTTGCAGAGGCTGAGGTTGCCAAGGCAATACCTGAACTTAACCGGGTCGCCCAGTCCGACCTGGACAACAGGGTGAGGAGGGTCGCCGAGGAGTGCATAAACATCATAAGGGACGCTTCCAGAAAGCCGAAGGAAATTACGCAGATGAGAGAGGAGATTGACAGGGTAAAGTCAAAGAATCTGGAGCTCTTGCAGAAAATGGACAGGTGGGAGAGGGAATTCCGCTAGGCTTCTTCCGTAACAAAGTCAGAACTGTGTGATGCTTGCGTCCAACTAACTGTTCACTGCTCTTGCGGAGGACTCGGGATCTGCCGTGATTACCGTGAGCCAGGGCCTGAGCAGCTCCGGGTTGAATTTCACCAGATCGATATTTGCCTCCTTCAAAAGCTGCGTCCCATCCTCGGGGTAGTCTGCCAGCATCACTATTCTCTTTACCCCGACGCTGATTGCCATCTTGCTGCATTCTATGCATGGCGCAAACGTAGAATACAGCGTCGCGCCCTTCGTGCTGCCTGCATTTCCAAAGAGAGCGCATTGCATGATCGCGTTCGCCTCCGCGTGCGTGCAGAGGCACCTGTCAAGGCCTTCGCCCGACTTCAGGTCGCCCCTGATTCTTGCTGCGCAGCGCGGGCACCCTCCTTCAAAGCAGTTCTTTATTCCCGGCGGGGTCCCGTTGTAACCTGTAGCTATCTGCCTGTTGTCCTTGACGATCACTGCGCCGATGTGTCGTGTGATGCAATTTGAGCGCAGCTTGGCAATCTCTGCCTGCAGCATAAAGTAGGTGTCCCAGTCGGGCCTCTGCATCAGGACAGTTCAATCGCACTTGTTATAAAAATTGTGATGATACCTGTCGCATCAGCTTGTATTACTGTCGATTGCCTGTTTGTCCTTTTTCCTAGGACGCTCGCCTGTCTTCTTGTTCATGCTCTCAATAGTTCCCAGAGCAAAGGCGTACCGGATCCCTTCTCCTTTCATTTCAGGTGTCAGCATGTCGTTCATCCTGTCAGCATCGCCCTTGACATGCTCTGCCGAGTACCTGTTTGTCCGTGCAACCACATACCTGAAAGACCCGCCCTTGTACTTGTGAATTTCATGAACCTGCTGCAATTAGTTTCGCCTTCAATCTATTTGCCTGCGGGGAGGTCGATTATTACGGTCAAGAAAGTTTTGCACACGTGGCAGCATAAGTTGCACTCGCGCTACGCAGCAAAGAAATACTGAAACAATTAGTATTTCTCTGCCAGCATCCTCTTTCGCCGGAGGACCCGCTCGTCCTTTACCACGCGCATGCCGACTAGGCCGGCGACGAGGCTGATGCCAACCAGGCCGGCTATTGTGTAGAGGTCCATCATCGCCCTAGCTTGACCTCCACGGGTGCCAGCCTGCGCCTGCTGATTCGCCATCCTGCCTCCAGGGCGACATAGGTGGGGATGAACCCGAGTGCAATCCATGCGACCGATTCGATGAATTCCATTGCAGAGATACTCTAGGCGGATTGAAAGATTAACCCTGCTCATACCGGTCGGCGGAAAATCAGCGGCGCGTTTGCGTTATCATAAGCAGATTTGATTGGTTAGGCATGTCATGAGAAGGCATCGTTCAGCTCCGAAAACGGAGAGATGATGTAGCAAAAGAACGGCTCAGAGCTAGAAAGCGATCATCATTACCGTTCCTTAGTGCAGTAACAGTAATGAACATCACGCTTCCCTCCCTGATAAATGTTAAGTGCGAGCCTGACCCGCTAATGTTGATTGGGTGCAAATAACGCGGAACTCGCCGGAGTCATGCGCGAGCTCGGCTTTCTGACCGAGGTGGAGGGCGGCGACAATGCACAGTTCAGGGCCCGTGCCTACTACAAGGCAGCTGACACCATTGAAAACCTCACGGAAAATATTGCGGGGACTTATGCGAAGGGAGGAACGGGAGCCCTTTTGGAAATCCCCTCCATAGGCAAGGCAATCGCCTCAAAATTGGAGGAATTCATCAAGGGCGGCAGGCTGCACCAGCTCGACGAGCTGAAGGCGAAGATACCTGTTGACATTAAGGAGCTTTCGGGAATAGAAGGAATAGGTCCCAAGACGATCAAGGTTTTGTATGATAAGCTGGGAATCCGGAACTTGGCAGAGCTCGAAAAGGCAGCCACTGCAGGCCGGCTTCGAACTGTTCCTGGCTTCACCGAAAAGAAAGAGAAGGACGTGCTGAAGAGGATAGCATTTTCCAAGAAAGGAAAAGGGAGGCGCACCATAGGCGAGGTGTTCCCCATGATAAAGCAGATCGAGTCAAAGCTTTTGCAAGTGAAGGGAGTAAAGAACGCGCTGGCGGCTGGCTCTGTGCGGCGAATGCGGGAAACGATAGGAGACATCGACTACTTGGTATCGTCCGAGGAGCCGGGGACAGTCATGGACTTTTTCGTTAGTATGCCGGAAGTTGACCAGGTGGTCGGGCGAGGGCCGGCCAAGGCATTCGTCAAGCTGGCTGGCGGAATAGATGCAGACCTGCTGGTTGTCCCGAGGGAAAGCTGGGGTTCCGCCCTCCAATACTTTACTGGAAGCAAGGATCATTCTGTAGAGCTACGCAGGATGGCCATCGCAAAAGGATTGAGGCTAAACGAGTGGGGAGTCTTTAGAGGAAAGAAGCGGGTTGCCGGTGAGACTGAGGAAGAAGTGTACTCGGCGCTTGGGCTTCAGTGGGTGCCGCCGGAGATGCGTGAAAACAAGGGCGAAATAGAGCTGGCGGTGCAGGGCAAGCTACCCAAGCTGATAGAGTACGGGAGCCTGAAAGGCGACATGCAGGTCCACAGCGACCGGAGCGACGGCAGGGCGACCATCGAGGAGATGGCAAGGGCTGCAAAGGAGTTTGGACTTGACTACATCGCCATCACCGACCACACAAAGAGCCTGGCACTTGCGGGCGGCCTTGACGGAGAAGAACTGCTGGAGCAGGCCGAAAGGATTTCAGCTCTTAATGACAAGCTTGCGGGCTTTCGAGTCCTGTCGTCGGCCGAGGTCAACATAATGAAGGACGGCTCCCTTGACATCGCGAACAGCGTCCTTGACAAGCTTGACGTGGTTGGCGCGGCGATTCACTCCCACTTTTCTTTGTCCGCTGAAGAGCAGACCCAGCGACTTGTCAGGGCCGCGAAGAACCCGAGCATCGATGTACTGTTTCACCCTACCGGGAGGATTATCAACAGACGCGAAGGGTACCCGCTCGATATCGAGAAAGTGCTGGATGTTGCCTTGGACACAGGGACAGCACTTGAAATCGACGCGCATTACGACAGGCTAGATCTCAGAGATGATTATGTCCGGATGGCCGTGAAAAAAGGCGTCAAACTGGTAATAGATTCTGATGCGCACCACCCGATCCATTTTGCTTTTCTGACTTTTGGCATAGCTCAGGCAAGGCGCGGCTGGGCTACCCGGACCGACGTCCTGAATACCCTGCCCGCCAGCGATTTCCTCTCAAAACTTAAGTAAATCATATATCGGGTAACCATAATCAATATGCAGCGTGAGCACGGCTGTTGAAAGGGCAGATCTGAGGGAGAGGAAGATCTTCCTTGGCGTGTTTTACTTCTGCGCCTTCGTCATGGCTGCGATAACGTTTTACGCGATATATGTGAGCCTCAATGAATACCTTCAGACGGGCAGGGTGGTCATCGGGGAAGTGCTTGTGGAAACCGAGTTCCCGTTCAAGGGCCTTGCAAAGCTGGTCACGTACCTGATGATAGTGTCTGTGGTCGGGTGGTATTGCGTCGTAAAGGTTGGAGGCGACAAGGCAACTGTGATACCAAAGTGGCTGAAGGCTATCCTGCGGCTGATCGTGCTGGCGATAGCCGCAGTGTCGTTGTACGAATTCGCCTACAATTTTATGGTCTGGAATTCGCTCATCACGGCGGACGCAATAAGGGGCGTAATAGACATCGACGACAAGAATGTGGCATATCCTAACCCCAAGACTCCGTGGAACCTAGTATTCGCCACGAAAATGTCTCTGGCGGCATTTCTGATTTCGGGCCACGGCTTTTACACGATGTCCAAGCCCGAAAAGAAGCGGATTCTAGAATAGCCACTCCTTTATCCTCGTCCTTTCAAAGTCCTGCTTTTTCTCATAGTTCTCGGCGGAGGGCGGCTCCAGCTTCAGTACCGGCCCGGCCTGGTTGTAAAAGTCAGCCTCGAGATAGCCCGCGCGGCCATTGCCTACTTCCATGAAGCAGTAGCCCTGTCCCGAGAATGTCGCCATCGCAGGCCTGCTTCCGATCTCATCGATTATCTGCTGAGCGACAACTTTTGCCTGTTCTTCTGCAAAAATGCCTGCCTTGGGCAGAGCAAGGTTCCCGACCTTGATCTCAGTGACATCGCCTATTGCAAAGATGTTTCCCACCGACGTTTTCATCATGTGCTTGTCAACTTGAATCCAGTCTCCTCCGCCAGTCAGCCCCGAGTTTCTGACCACTTCAGGAGCCCGATGGGGCGGGATGCCTACGAGAAGATCATAATCCTTCTTGGTCCCATTTTCAAATTCCAGCTGGCTGTCTGAAACCGACTGGAGCTTGTGAAGGGGATTGAAGCGGACCCCATTCTGAGCAATTATCTCGACAACGCCGGCGCTTATTTGTGGACCTGCAACGGGCAGTGCAATCGGGGCCGGCGTGTACACGTCAATTTCCACAGAATTTCTTGACCCGCTCTTTGTCAAAACGTTGCTGATGATAATGGAAGCCTCGTATGGCGCAGGAGGGCATTTGTAGGGCATTCCCATGATGGCTATTGCCACCCTGCCTCTGTTGATGGAAAGCAGTCTATCGCGAAGCTTTGGCACCTGCTGGGGGTCGTAAAGGTTGTAGCCTCTCCCCACAAAACCCGGGATCTTTTCCGGCGCGAGCTCAGCACCAAGCGCGACTATCAAGTAGTCGTATTCTATCCAGCCGTGATCCTTCGCATGAATTCTGCTGGAGCCGCTGTCTACCTTGGTAACCTCGTCGTTCAGAAACTCGATTCCTTTTGCGTTCAGCCCGTTCAGCGGCGTCTGGGATTCCTCAAGCTTCCTAGTCCCTTCGAGTATCCAGAGCTTTACGAGACCCATCATGAACCAATTTTTCCTGTCTATGACCATGACCCGGTGGTCGGAGTGAAGATTTTTTCTCAGGATGTTAGCTGCGGTAAGACCCCCAAAGCCAGCGCCCAGAATCAGGATTCGCTTTCCCATGCATGAAGGATGAGCGGGCCGTGTAAAAACTTTTTAGGGATGTATGTTTTCTATTAGCACGGTGCCGGAAGAAAAACAATCCAAGGATGATGCGACTTATGCTCTGTATGACGACGCGACGATCGAGCGCATGAAGCGGTACTACAAAATTGATGATCACGACGAACTGCTGAAGTATATCAAAAGCCGCGGTATTCGTCGGAACATTGACATGCTGGAAGACAGCAAGTCATCCTAATTCAACCGTAATCTGCGAACCCTGGGTCGAGACGGCTCCACTTTCGTTCTGGACACCCCATTTCCATAGCACTTTCCAGTGAGAGTTACCGGAATTAATCGGGCTCATTTCTGCGCAATGCTTGACACCTTTATCGTCGTAATAGGCAGGGCACACAAAAGTCACGACGCGGTTGACGGAGGGTTCGTTCGGCACCGAGACTCCGGCCTGGAAAAAGAAAGCGTTCCCCGTATCAGGGTTTGTGATAGGGATGCCGGCCCAAATTACGCCGAGATTAAAGT
>JBOGQL010000284.1:0-9289 GCA_050748985.1 Nitrososphaera sp.
TGTACAACCCGGTGATCATCAGCAATACTCCGAAGTACAGTCTGAATGATTCCGGAGATAGATAGTCCGATAGAACCGCGCCGATTACTGCACCAGGGATCGCAAGGCCAGCCATCTGCATCCCGACCCTGTAATCGATTCTCTTTTGGCGGGAATATTCGATCGTAGATGACACGCTAGTCGATGTCACCGCAAACAGGCTTGTGCTCGCTATTTGAGCTGGCGGCAGACCCATTATTGTCAGAGCAGGAACCATGATGATGCCCCCTCCCACTCCGAGCATCGAACCCAATGTTCCGGCACCAAGGCCGATGGTTATCAGCACTACTACCGTCACGATAGGGTCGAACAATGGCGCTGCACTCCTTTTTGGCTTGGGTTTTATAATCAGAGAGGGTAAAATTCCTTCGCAATAGCAATTCATTCCTTGAACGCGATGAGGTGCAATGATGTGCGCGCTCCTATTTCACAACCGCTACACGCCGAGCTCATTACTAGACAGAGCTGATTCTCACACAAAGCTCGCTGGTTCTCAGAGCCAGAAAGCATCTCGCATGGAATTTTACACCTAGTTTTATTAAGCCCACCCGGCGTAGAAGCAAGCAGTATCTGGTTTGCGCATAATCTTGGTTGGATTCGGTGTCGTGGGTCAGAGCTTTGCCAAACTGATCCTGTCCCGCTCCACGGACCTCTATAGCGAGTACGGCATCAAGCCTCGTATAGTGGCTTGCGTCGACAACCAAGGATCAGCTGTTTCTCCCGCAGGGCTCGACCTTCAAAGGTTGCTCGAATCAAAGAAGGCGAAGACGACTGTCGGTGCCTACGACAAGTCAGGCGGACGGTTCGATCCCGTTCAGGTGATTGAAAACGTCGATGCTGAGGTCGTGCTCGAATGCTCGCCCACAGACCTTTCAACAGGAGAACCCGGCATTTCGCACATAATGACGGCCATGAGGACAGGCAAGCACGTGATTAGCGTCAACAAAGGTCCCTTGGCACTTGCATTTCCGTCGCTAATAGAACTGGCAAACTATAATGGCGTCATGCTCAGATTCAGCGGAACGGTAGGCGGCGGGACCCCGATACTTGAATTCGCAAAGCGCTGTCTGAAAGGTGACAGGATAATGTCCTTCAAGGGCATATTGAACGGAACTACGAATCATATCCTCAGCAAGATGGAGGAAGGGCTGACGTACGAAAGTGCTCTTGAAGATGCCAAGCAAAAAGGGTATGCGGAGGCCAACCCTTCGCTTGACATAGATGGTTTTGACGCCGCCGCCAAGTTAGTTATCATGGCAAACTGGGTCATGGGGATGAAAGTTACGATGAAAGATGTAAAGAGGACGGGGATTGGCAATGTAAAGTCTTCCGACGCGAAAAAAGCAGCCGGTAGTGGTAACGCGATCAAACTGATCGCTAGTTGCGACGGCAAACGCCTTGACGTCATGCCAACTGAGGTTCCAAAGACCGACCCAATCTGCGTCAATGGCACGCTTAATGCAGTAACGTTTTTCTCGGAGCATTCTGGCCAGCAGACTATAATCGGCCGCGGGGCAGGCGGGATGGAGACGGCTTCTGCAATCCTCAGAGATCTCATCGAAATAAGGGACACAATTTTCGAGCGATGACGCTGCTTTGGGATTGCGGCTTTATTCTTGCGAACCCATTGAGTACGGTAGTCGTCACTGTCCGGAAGCCATTTGGCGACGAAATATTGCTTTATATGTGGATAACTATCAACCCATGATCTCGTTCCGCGTTGACGCTTGTCTGGCATTATTACGAAAATAAGTATAAATAGGCATTCAGTCTAAAAAATCTCGAATACATAATGCAGAAATTAGATAATAGCATGGGCAATATGGAAGAAATTGGAGCATCTGCTTCCCAGGTATGCTTTCACTGCCACGAGCGGATTGCAGAGATCTTTCAAGTAAGCGGCGACTACTGCCTGGAATGCTGGCAGACGATAACACACACTAATCCGTGATCCTAGCTTATTCTAAAACCGCCAAACGATACTCCGCTCGGTCTCGAAGTTGTCTCTGCCCTCTGGTTTATCCCGAGCAAGTCGATAAACTCGCGAATGTTCTTTGTCTGGAAATACACGGTGCCAGGCCCAGTGATTTCGGTCGCAAGACCCTCTCCTCCAAGGATCGTAGTCTTCATCCCGCCCACCTTTGTGACCCTGTAATTTGCCTGTTCGCTGAGCGCCACTAGATGGTAGTTGTCGAGCATCATTTTTTCTCCTCCGGCCAGCTGCTTTTCAATGATGCCGCCGTAGGCATTGAGAAACATGTCCCCCTCCCCGGTAGCCTTGAGCATAAAGAATTCACTTCCGAATAGCCCCTTGCTGAAGCCCTGCCACTGGGTATCAAGAAGCACTCCCTGCGTCGAAGCGACATAAGACCCCGATTGAACGATATACCCGCTTCCTGGCCGCACGGCAAGGCGCACAATGTCGCCAAGGGGAGGTCCCGTAAGACCCAGAGAACACTCGCCGTGAGCGATGTAATCGTTAACAAAGAAGGATTCGCCACCTAGAGCAGTGACTTTGAGTTTCTTCAGCAACCCGCCCTCGCGCGTCCTCGTCTTGATTTCAATGTCACCTTTCATGTAGACCATCGCTCCTGATTCCGCGGTTATCTTTTCTCCAGAATCGAGATGCACGTCCAGGATTGCCATCGGTTCTTTCATTATCTGGAACTGCATTGCAGACCTAATCCACCGGCGTATGTAATAATGTTTCGTGCAAATCTACCAAGAATGATTTTGTTGTATGTTTATTCTGCTGCATTGTCAGGATCGGGTTTGACACCGAGGACGTCAATTTTGATTAAGAAAAAGGATCAGCATTTTCTGTCATTGTTGCAACAAATAATTAGCAGTACCAAGTACAACCCGTGATCGCCAACTGAAAACATTCATGCTTTCTAAAAGTGAGACATCCGACCTACTGGATAGGATCAGTGCAGCATGGCCCCAGCATGCGGCACCAAAGGTCAAGAGCATCAAAGTATACGAAATCGAAGATGGCAGTCGCCTCTTGGTCGCGGATGATGCGGTTGTAGCGCTGCAGATCGCCGACAGAATTGTACCTTTCATCGGCGGCAACTCTGAATTACTGGACCGGTTTCCGTCTGTCACTGTCGACATGGGTGCCGTAAGATTTGTGTGCAATGGAGCAAAGGTGATGAGGCCTGGGATCACGAATATCGGATCATTCAGAAAAGGGGATGTAGTTACGGTCAGGGACCAGCAACACGGAAAATATCTTGCAGTCGGCATCGCCCTGGAGGACAGCGAATCGGCGCAAACAATGACGAAGGGCTATGTAATTGATAACATTCACTATATCAGCGACAAGGCGTGGGAAGCCTCCAAGCAGATCTAGGCATTTCTCATTGGAATCATTTCTTCCCTCGGGCCGCCCTTTGTCACGTAAAGGACGTCGATCCCGTCCCCGCTCGACGCATCACGCTGGATCGCCGACCTGATGGCGCGGACAGCCAGGTCTCTCGCCTTCTCCTCCGACATGTTTGGCTTGAATTCAGCGTCAATAATACCAAGCGCCAGCTCTGCTCCTGTCCCGACAGCGGCGTAGTCGTCTGGCAAGACGGAACCTAGCGGATCGAGCGTGTAAATTTCTGGCCTTGCCTCTATTCCGCCGATAATGACCTGCGTCAGCAGTGGAAAATACCTCCGCTCGAACATTATGACCGACATCAGTTTCGCGATCGAATTTGGCGGAACGTTTCGCCTTGTTTCGAGTTTGCGGATCTTGGCCAATGCCTCGACCTGCCTTACCAGCACCTGCATGTCTGCCACCATTCCCGCGCATGCCGCTCCCACATGGTCGGTGACTGAAAAAGTCTTTTTGATATTCTTGTTCACAACAAAATTGCCGAAGGCAACTCTCTTTTCTGCAGCCAAGACAACACCATTGTTATAGGATATTCCGACCACTGTTGCGCCGGGCATGAATTCGAAAGCCATATGGTCTATCTCCTTATTCCAGTCAGATTTAGTCTTTTCTATTGTGGTACCGGTGCTGCGATTATTCGAATAATCACTAGCTTCTCTTCGATGAATGGGCGTGAATCCTTATTGCCTCTGCCACGAGCCTGTTCTGGAGCTCGAGGGCTTCCTTGCCTTCTGGATGCTTTGTCTGTGCAACGGCCTCTGCGACAATGCTTATTACGTGACGCAGGAGGAATTCATCGCCTCTTGACGCTTCCGCGCGGTAGGTCGGGTTGGCCTTGTTGACAAAGACAATGTTTTCGTTTGTGAAGCTGTACCTGGAATCGGTTTCATCTTCATAAGGAATGACTTTGTATCCGATCCGCCTTAACGCGAACGTCTTCTTCAATATCGGCCTTCTGACTTTTCTTGTCCTGATTATCGTTCCGTCTGCCTGAGTTTCGTCTATCTCTTCGACGATCTCTCCGGGTTCACCCGATGTTGCTCCAGAAAGCTCGTAATCACGCGCAGGACCTGCTCGGGATAGCCCCCCGACCTCTGGGGGAAGGCGATCTATCATGTACTCTTGGGATTGACCTGCTGAGCCCGGCTGATGCTGGTGGGCGTGCGATTTGCGTCCCGCCTCCTCTTCCTTTGCGGATCCCGGCCTGGCCCTCACGACCTCTTTAACGTCGACCATTTCGTAACCCTGGACTTCTTCCTGCGTCTCCAATGTTTCAATCATTGCCTGGCCAAGGACCTTGTCTATTTCACGATATATCCTGGATTCCTCGCGGGTAATGAGCACGTCTTCATACTCGGTAAGGCTGGGCAAGACGGTATCAATCACAAAGGTCTTCATCAGCTGGTTGAATCTGGCGTACTCCTCATCTTCAATGATTGCGGACTTGTCAGCGAACCTTGTTGTCAGGTTGTCGCACCTTATGAAACCGGTGACCCGGCTGAGCTTTGTGTCAAAGCCAAAGTTGCTTCGGATGACAATGTGGCTGCCGACCATCACGGCGACCCCTCTTTCATCTTCGGATAGCGGCCTCCTTGCGATCACAATTTCTCCGACTATCCTTCCGTTATCAAGTTCTACCGGTATTCTGTGCCCCTGTATTTCTGGAGCCCGGACCGCCTGCGCCCCGTCGAAATTCCACTCTTTGAACTTGTTCGAAGACTTGACGTAGACCTCAAACATTGGTTGGCGCAGCACCGCGAGCCTGCGGATCTCTTTCATTACACGAAATACGTCGATCACTGTTCGCGCCCCGGTCATCAAGAGCTCCGTTCCGTCGCGCTTTAGGGGCGACTCCCTTAATTCATGGAGCCTGGAGTTGCCCCTAAAGAGCTTGTCCAGGACATTGGTGTCGATGACAAGGGACTTGTGGAATTTTCCGCGCTTGGTTCTGATTCTCATCTTGTCAAATGAGGTCAGAAACGAGAGCCTTCCGGTCCCGTATCTGCCGGTTCTGATCCTTCTAAGTTTGGGAGAGATCGATTCGACCCTCTTGTGGGGCGAGCCCAGCAGCAGGAACTTGTCCATGCTGTCCTGATCCATTCCCGCGTCATCTTCGATGACTATGGAGCCATCATTTAGGACAGATACCAAAACGCGAGTCGCGTCCTCGTCAAAGGCATTCTCCACCAGTTCCTTCACAATTTCAGTAGGCGAGACCCATGTTTTTGTCGCAAATTCCTTGAAAAATGACGGATGAACTTTCAGCTCGGTAGGCACTTTTATCTCGAGTGCAGATATTTCTTTACCTTTATTTAATACTTGTCGCATTAATGTTGACTGCTTTATCAAAACGCGATTCTGCTTTGATTACAATGAACTTGAAATGTCGTAAATTCCTACTGAACCATGCTTATATGGTCAACTGGGATTATGAGAGCCGCATGCGGATCGTGGACCAAGCAGGACGGCTTGCATTGCTAGTTGCCATATCAAGCCTGTTCCTGCTCCCATCGATCCCTGATTGAGCGTCCAGTGTATTCTTCACGAACCGGTGAAATCATAGCATTCAGGATAGGGAGGATAGATTCCCAAATAATAGCCCAATTACCACGTCAGGTAACTCCGCAAAGAACATATTATTTCGCAGGCTCATTACGGCCGTGCAGTTGTGTGAATGCGGCAGAGAGTTAAGGACATTCGAGGCTTGCACACCGGCGGGCTGCAACACCTTCATCGTATGCAGCGGCTGCTCAAAGGAGACTGACGACTGCATCTGCATCGAAGCTACATAGGCCTGTAGCGAAGGATCGCACCCACTTTTCCTAAGCTCCCAAGCTGCGCCCCTTCCTCAGTCCTACCGGAGATAACTTCAAGCCTGCTCCCCGTCATCGTAGCCAATTCCTCGAGGTATTCTACTATGTCCTTCTCGACGACTTCATAGTCCGTGGCGCCGCATGTAGGGCACTGTTTTGACAGGAACTGCTGCTTCGTGGCGACGATTTCCGACCGCTCCACCACTTTTTCCTGCGCTGTCTTGCATACCTTGCACTTGAATTCCAGCCTGACGTAGGACACGTCGTCTGTAACTACCACGCTGTCAGCGACCCCGTTCTTTGCAGCGCTGATAACATCATGTATGCCATAAATCCCAAGCCCCCTTCCGGTATGTACTTCACCCATGAATTTCTCCATGATCTGCTTTTCTTCCATTAGCCGGTACTCCTGCAGGACGCCTTCCTTGCGGGCTTTTTCCAGAATTTCCCTGACGCCTTCTTGCCCTGAATAAGAGGTGTCAAGGGTTGCGATTATCTCCTTCTGGAGTCGATAGTCCAGGTACTCTTCCTTCAGGAAATTCTCCTTGGTAGGTCCCGGCCCCCCGAGTATGATACCCTTTACATTGTATTCATCGATAAACACCTGCTTTGAATGATCTGCGATCCGATGGTAATACTCGTTCAGCTCATTTTCTCTTAGCCTTTCGAACCTTCTCGCAGACTGGCCGCCCTGCCTGTGCTTTCCCGCAACGCCAGACGTGAGCGAGTCCACCGTCTTTACTTCGTTGCCAGTTAGTATGCCCAGCCCCGCTTCCTGAGTATCAATCGCCAGTATACCGATTGCCTTGTCGTCTTTCAGCATGTCTTTAAGGTGGTCGGTCCAAAAGTGGTCGTCACATCGGTACAGGCTGATCTGGACGGGTTTTGGGGGCTGCTCTATCGGGTAGATTTCTATCCTCTCCTTACCGATACCCTTCTCATTGGGAATCGCGCCGCAGAATATTACGAGCCCGTTCTCAGGGGTAACCTTGAACTTCTTTAGAAATTCTATAGTCGTGCTCAACGCGTCCTGAACATGACTCCTTGTCATGTCGGACTTTATGTTCGAAGCAGTGCCGGCTTCGTTGCGCAACTGGGAAATAACTTCAAAAATGGGTCGCCGCGGCGGGATATACACCGTCACCAGCTCGGTCCCGTGGCCGGTGATGCTTGAGAGCTCGTTTATCATTCTGGTTAGCTTGTATCTTCTAACCGAATCCCACTTGCTGACGTTGATGCCATCGTTGACCATGTCTTTGATCTGTACATGAAAAATTTCTCCCGCACATAATATAAGGCTATCAAGATTCTGCACTCTGAAATGTACGGTCGTAAGCGTATAAGTATAGGAATTTGCAAGCTAGAGCAGCCGGATGCTACCGCGTCTAGAATACATCAAACAAGCCAGGTTAAGGCTTGGAGTAACACAGAGAAGGCTGGCATCCCTCACCGGCGTGAGCTCATCGATGATAAACCAGATAGAATCCGGCAGGTGCAGGCCAAGCTATGAAACTGCAAGGAAGATCTTCGAAATCCTGAGCTCACTTGAAGGGAGCTCTTCCATGAAAGCCGGAGACATATGCAGCCGCAACCTGATATCCGTCCAGAAAAATCAGAGGCTTCACAACGCCATTGACATCATGCGGAACAATTCAATCAGCCAGTTGCCTGTTTTTGATTCTTCGAAGGTCGTGGGGATCTTGACGGAGGACGGTCTTGCGAAAATCATGGTGGAAAAGGACGAAAAAGAACTTCGCAACGTGCCGGTCTTTCAAATGATGGATCCCCCGCCCCCGATAGTAGATACCTCTACTCCCGCGAAGGCTCTGATCCCGCTCGTCAGGTTTGCAAAGTGCATCCTGGTGAGCGAAAGGGCAAACGTAATAGGGATAGTAACTATTACGGACACTTTGAAAATGGTCGAATAATTAATCTCTCAGCCTTTCAAGCCCTACGCAGCAATCGGCGGACTTTAGGCATTCATTGCACATGCTAACTTCGCTCCCGGGAGGCAGGCTCGTACCGCATAGCGCGCACTCTTTTGTCTGTAGCTGTGCCAACTAGTATCTGTTGACGTCCACTCTATTTGAATTCTTCCCCAGACCGCTGTAGGTTTGTCATACATCGCTCTTCTTTTATATTCAGTTACACAGGTGATTTTACATGAGCGACACAGTTGTTGAAATCGTTCAATTCAAGTTGCAAAGGGGAGTGGATGAGGCCACGTTCATGAAGGCATCTGACGGAGCGCAGTCATTCCTGAACAGGGCGAGAGGCTTTGTCAACAGGGAGCTTGCAAGGACAGAGAACGGTCTGAATTGGGTCGATATCGTAAAATGGAGAGCGCGTGCTGACGCAGATAATGCTGCAAAGACAGCTATGAAAGATCCGGATTGCATGAAATTCTTCGCATTGATTGATAAGAAGAGCATGAAGACGCAGTACATGGAACTAACAAGGACATATCATTGACAGCGATGCGTGCCGGTCTTGTAACGGTATAGCACCCGACGGCATGCCAAGGAATAATAGTATAGTGGCCTTGACTTATTCAAAGGAGGCCGCAAAAAGCGAGATCAATGCCATCACGAGCTGAGCCTCTCCTTGCAGCCAAGCTCGTCTTCTCGAACAAGACCTATGGAGCAGTGGCTATAGGTTCCGGTATTGCCTTTTGGATTCTTTTCAACTTCTTGGACGGACTGCTGTTCTTTTCCCCGGTAATCGGCTTTTACTATCCACTCCCACAGGATTCGATGCCAGGTTTGGTACTTTCTACAATCACATCTGCGTTGGTAGGCACGGTCTTCGGCATGAACTTATTCATTTTCAGGGGTAAGTTACAAGTAGGAAAGGGTTCCTTCTTATCCGGATCTGCCCTTGGTACGGCATCTAGTGTGTCCGCAAGTTGTTCGTCGGTGGGGTTCTACCTTGCAAGCACTTTTGCCACTGCAGGTGTCGTCGCGTCGAACCTGTTGGCAAACTATCAAATGCCTCTACGTTTAATCGCGATAGGCCTTCTGGTTCTCGCGTACTATTCGGCGCACCGGAGAAT
>JBOGQL010000285.1:0-7750 GCA_050748985.1 Nitrososphaera sp.
GGATTCGGGGTGCAGTATTTTTGCGATTATTTCAAGCCCAACAATCGTGCGGGGTCCCGGCTTGCTGAAGTAGGAACCTGCATCAACCGCATAGACATGGTTGTCCCTCACCGCCCGAAGCGATCTCCATTTGTCATTCCGGGCCAGAAAAGGCAGCTCTTTTCTTGTCCGGTTGATGTCAAAGCCGCAGGGCATCAGCACGATTATCTCTGGGTCAAACTGGGCTGCTTCATCGATGTCCATTCTCCGCGAAGGTTCGCCTGCAGAACTTAGTCCGTTGATGCCGCCGGCGTAGTCAACCATCTGAGGAACCCAGTGACCTGCAGTGAAGAGTGGGTCGAGCCACTCTAGGCAAAGTACTCTTGGGCTCTTTCGAGGCTTAATTTGTCTGATAACATCGATCCGCTTTTGCAGTGACGCAACAAGCTTTCGTCCTGCTTGAACCCTTCCTATCTTTTCGGCGACATCCATGATGCTGACGAGGATGTCATCCAGATCATGCGGGTCAAGCACCAGCACTTCTGGTCTCGCCCCCAATATGCTGACAGCTCTGTTGATCTCTTTCGTGAAAGGGGAACAGACTTCGCACAGCCCCTGAGCGACGATGAGGTCCGGTTCGGCTTTCCTGAGAGCGGCGTCGTCTATCAGATAAATATCCTTGCCGCCACGGACGAGCTCCCCTATTTTGTCATCGATTTCCCTGCCTGTCATCTTGGCCGGGTCAAAGGAAGATCGTATGACGCGCGGCTTTTTTCTCACCCCTGCAGGATACTTGCACTCATGAGTTACTCCAACGAGCTGGCTTCCCGCGCCGAGCGCGTACAGCGTCTCAGTCGCGCTTGGGAGGAATGACACGATGCGCACAAGCTTGTCTAAAATTTCCATCCTTTAAAAACTTGCTAGGGCGAGCCTCGTTTCGCCATGTTGACCAGCCCCCCACAAATTGACTATTTATCCTTTAAAGAAATTATTATAGAAGCAAGTTGGGCAAAAATAAGCTTTTTATGCCTAGGAATATCGCTGATATGCAATGAACACGAAAATCGCAGTAGCTGTCGGAGTCGCGGCAGTCATTGCTTCCATTTTCGCATTACCACAAACGGCATTTGCGGCAGATGTTCCCGTGAGCATAACTCCGGGTTCGTCAACAAAGACAGATGATGCATACAGTCCAAACCCAGTAGAGATAACCGTAGGCGACACAGTGATATGGACCAACAATGATCCCGGACAGTTACACAGTGCAACGTCAGGCAGTGACGCGACGCCTACTGGAATGTTCGGCGATCCGGCGGTAGCAGCTTCACTACTCAGGACTAACCAGAGTGAGAGCTTCACCTTTAGCGAGGCAGGCGAGTTCCCGTACTACTGCTTCTTACATCCCAACATGATCGGAACCGTAAAAGTGGCGGGTGGCTCGATGGGAGGCGGATTCACGGTAACTGCATCTCTTGACGGCAATAACTATGAAATAACCGGCAAGTCCGAGACCATCAAGGCGACGGCAGCGATAATTGAACCAAGCGAGGCAATAGTAGTCACTTTTGACAAGGCTGGAGAAGTAGAGCTGACATTGCCAAAGACTATGATAAGCGGAAACATCATGGTTGAGGCAGGCGACCAAACAATCACACCAGAGATTGTTAGCGAGGATGCCACTGCAACGACAATCAAATTCGCAGTTCCAGATGGTGAAACGGAAGTTGACATCATTGGAACAACTGTGATCCCCGAGTTCCCAGTAATCGCGGCTCTGATACTTGGAGCATCCATCGCTGGAATCGTAGGCTACACAAGAATCGCAAAAGGCGGCATCGCTAGCTTCTTTGGAAGAGTCTAGATACTCTTCTTCCTTCTTTTTTATGCAACTCTTATTATAGTTCCCTGTGCCCTTCTATCCAAGTTCGTTGAAAAGGTTCGTTGCCATTGCAGTGAGTCTTGCACCCCTGCTCGTCGCGACGAATTCGGCAGGTGCACAGGAACAGATCCGACTCGAAGCGATGACGGATCAGGGCACATTCTTGGTTGAGATGATGTGGACACCGAACGAAATAGGAAGAGATAACAGTTTTTTGATTCGCTTCGTCGAGCCTGAAACAGGCGCAGAGATGGAAGACATGAAATACAATCTCTTGGTCCTCCAGGGCGAAAACAGCGTCCAAAAGCTTCGCAGGGTGGACCAGATTGCCACGCAGCAGGTATTCAGGTTTGACGAGCCAGGCCCGTACACCATCAAGATCGACGATATCGATGGCCTTGGTGAAGGCGCCGCATTTTCCATAAATGTGACGCCCGAATTTCCAGCTGGAGCGATCCTGTTCGTCGCAGCGGCCATAGGGGTGGCGGCACTTGCTGGCCGACGCTACAGCTATGATTTATTTAGGTTTTAGGTGCAATATTGGCAATGGCGAACGCCGGCTGGATCTTTATCGCGTTGTTAGTAGCAATCGCTGGCAGCACTTCTGTCGCGTATGCGCAGGACGGAGGCATGAGAGCAACTACGAGCAAAGGATCGCTCGACATCCTGCTAGAGCCGGAATGGAACGAAAACGGTACGGTAAAGTTCAGGACAAGCTTCCTGAATCCCGGAACGAACGAACTTCACCAGCACCAAGACTATGACTTTAAAATACTTCAAGGTGGAAATGAAATTTTCAGCGCGGCAAAGCGGTTAAACCAGCTGCTCATACATAACGCTGAAGGCAATATCACGGTTCCTTACAAATTCGAGCAGAACGGTGATTATGTTGTCGAGGTCGATGTCTTGGGACTGGGCTCTGGACCCACTCTGATCCCTACTGATGAATCTGTGCAGTTTAACATCAAAGTGACGCCAGAGTTTCCTGCTGGAATGACTGCCGCCGTTGCGGGGCTGGTGGCATCTGCTATTATACTTGCCCGGAAGCTCAAGTGATTCTAGGTCTTTTCCCTGCTCTTGGAAAGGGCAACGACTCCGATTACAATCCCGGCCACGCCCACACCAACGCCTATCATCCCAAAGACGTAGGCCCTGTCGGCTGCAAATTTCAGCTCCTCCGCAGTGTCGCTCGCCTCAACCGCCAGTTCCTGCGCCTCGTCCGAAGCGGTTTTAGCCTCATCAACCTGTGCAGTTAATGAGCTAATCACATCCCTTAGCTGCTGTATGATCAGCGGGTCGAAATTGTTATTTTCGGTTCTCGGGGGAAATTCGAATACTCTGGTATCCTCCACATCTTCAATCTCGATCTGTTTGTCGCAGGCCTGTTCAGCAATCTTACCTTTCATCGCCACAGCATATTGTCCTGTTTGTGTCGGAACGATTCGTGCTGAATAGACGCCAGACTCTTCTGTGGGCGCGAACTCTAGCGGCTTCGTTTGTGCTCCCTTCTTGACAGTAATATCGAGGTTGACCGTCGCATCATTAACAGCTTCACCGGTGGAATCTCTTGTGATCGTGAGTTCGATTCCATTGAATTGGCCTATCAGCGGAGGCTCGTTGACCCAGCCTCCAACGATTTTGAAATCGCCGCATAGAGCCTCTTCGTGTGCAAACGCAGGACGCGATTTTCCGGACAAGCCGAACAACAGAATCGAGAAAATCAGAAGTGACACTACAGTTTTCATCATATGATGGGATTCCTCTTGGAACGCTTATATTCTTTCGGCGTATTTCGGAGTTTGTACCACTAATCGGGCAAGAGTCAAATATGGTGCGCGATATATTTCACTTGTGACATTCGATCGGATGGGCCGGCGCTTCGCATCTTTTGTCCCAATCATTGCCGTCTTGTTCTTGTTCTCCTTAGGTCTTATTCAAAATTCATTTGGCCATCCAGCATATCTTGACTCCTCGCCAAGGGCTTTTCAGAGCATACGGGCTTCTCCGGCGGAGGTCAATGTATTCTTCAGTGAACCAATAGAGCTGAGCTACAGCAGGATATCCGTCCTCGGGCCAGACGGCAGCAGGGTGGACGTTAACGACCCGCACAATGTTGATGGCGATACTGCGTCAATAGGCGTGACGATGCAGCCAAACCTCCCTGCAGGCCAATACACTGTAAGCACGCGTGTGCTATCGGCGGTGGACGGCCACGTAGTTGAAGAAACTATCCTTTTCGGCGTCGGGGCTGGAACTAACATCGAAAAGGAACCGGGAAAGTCGCCATTGGAGCCGGGCTACTCTGCCTCCAGGTTCCCCGGCATGGTGGGTCAGGTGATGGTTGTGGGCGCTGCGTTCGGGACGCTCTGGCTGTGGAAGCCCATTGGAAGGATCCCATGGCTTGCGAGCGCCCTGTCCCAGAGCAGGGTAAGCATCGACAGGAAAATGATGAAGATTGTCATAATTGGCGCTGGCCTCGTGCTTGCCTCCGGCATCGCGATAATAATTGTCCAAGCGATTTCAATAGAGGCAAGCGTACCAGATGCTATCGCCACAAAGTTTGGCAACGTGTGGACGACGCGGATGCTCCAGTCATCGATCCTGATGGCTATCGCGGTCGCTGTCTACCGCAGGATCTCCAAGAACAATGTCAGCCCCAGCAGAGCTGAAATGTACGCGCTACTTATCATCGGCCTTGCGGTGCTTGTGACTTCTAGCCTGATCGCGCATGCCGCGGCCACGGAGCAGATGATTGTCGTGGCACTTGACTTTTTCCACAACGCCGCAGCCTCGATTTGGATAGGCGGCCTCATACTTCTTGGGTTTGCCGCAGTTCCAAGGCTGCTTTCTATCAAGGATGAAAGGGTGAGATCGGCCGCGATTTCGCTGTTGATTCCGCGGTTTTCAGTTATCGTGGTTACGCTGCTTGGAATTGCGGTGATAACCGGACCCATCCTGCTTTCCGCTCTTGAGAGCGACCTTTCGTTAACTCTGGCATCTGTTTATGGCCAGATACTTGCGATAAAACTTGCCCTTGCCGGCGTGATGGTTGCGTTGGGAGCGTATTCGCAGTTTGTCGTCCAGAGAAAGGCGGTATCGGTGGTGGCCGGAGGCTCCCAGCTCGCGGCTCCTAGCATAAGAAACTACGACAAGACGCTAAAAGCAGAAGCGGCAGTAGGGATTGCGCTCCTGCTAATGGTGTCACTCATGGCAAACGGGGCACTTCCTTCAGGCCAGTTTCCATCCTACCAGCGAGAGCCGGGGGAGCAGCAAGCTTTTGCCGAGGAGGTCGATACCACTCTGGTTCGGACAGCATATCTGGCAGAAGGCAAAATTCAGCTTTCGATAAGCCCGTTCGCAGTCGGCCAGAACAGCTTTGTCGTCTCGTTCCAAGATCAAGGTGGGAATAACGTCACAGGAATCGAGTCTGCCACTATCAAGCTCACGCAGATCGAAAGAGGCATTGGACCAATAGCCATTGAAACAAAGAAGCAATCAGCGGGGACGTTCGCAGCGGATGCCGCGTTCAGCCTACCGGGCACCTGGGCGGTCGAGATCGAAGGAGTGAACGCGGAGGGGAGCAACATGATTTCAACTATGGATGTGAATGTCAAGCCACTGGTCGCCAACCTAGAATTTGCTATTAAAGAATACAAGACTCCCGTCATGAGCCTCCCGCTGTTTCCCGTATTCGACGCTCCTAGACAGTCAATATGGGTTGGCGACACTCTGCCGGGAAGCGGAAGAATTTGGCAGCTCGACATGTCAACTGGCAACTATACCGTTCACATGATCAAGGATGCCGATCTGATAACGCAGACGGTGCTTGCTCCTGACGGAAACCTGTGGTTCATATCCCCCCGAATCGGCATGCTTGGTCACTACGACCCTGAAGGCAATGCCACAAGATACTTCGGCGTACCCGACGAGGGCATACTTTCGGGGCTCGCAATGGATACGGAGGGCAGCCTCTGGATGCCGGTCGTGCAGGCAAACAAGGTCGTCAGGTTTGACCCCTCCAGCGAACAATTCTCTTCGTTTGCCATACCAACCAGTGGATCGACGCCTGTTGGAATAGCCGCTGACAGGCAAGGGAACATCTGGTTTGCAGAGGCGGCTGGAAAAATAGGCATGATCGACGTTGCCTCGGGAAATATCACGGAATACGTGCCCACAATTCAGAGGCAGGAGCTTGACGAGCCCACTGCAGTGTTTCCTGATCCCAGGGGCGCGAGCATTTTTATCTCAGAGCACAGAGGCCACACTATCACAGCATTTGACCCGTTGTTTGGAACTTTTCGCGAGTACCCAGTGGTAAATGATGCGGGACTGCCTTATGGCATGGCGATGGACAGCTTCGGCAACCTGTGGTTCGCGCAGCACGAGATAGACAGGATCGCGGTAATCGATCCGAGAAGCGGTGCCTCGACTGAAGTCAGAATTCCTATAAGCGGTTCCTTCATACAGTGGATAACATCCGACGACAAGGGCAGGATCTGGTTTGCCGCTCAGCGTGGCGCATCTCTCGGAAGCATTACGACAACAGCCAAGCCGGGATCGGGTCCAATAGATGGTGGTGGACAGCAGGACGGCGTGACCATCCCGATTCCGCAGCTGGGGTTTTCATTCTCTGACATCGCAGGGCCGGGAATAGCGGCTGGCATTATAATTAGCGCTCTGACTTATGCGAAAAGCGCGGCAGACCTGAATCGCAACATCCGCAGCGCGCTTCGGGCAAAACCTTCCTAGCAACCGATAATCGACCTTCGTTATTCGGCTCATGTACCAATTGGCTTAATAGTCGTGCACGGCCATGAGCCATTGTATGCAGAAGGGCACTACCAGTGGAACTCTTCAGAGTTCGTTGAGCAAGCCTCTACTGCTCGTCCTTATAGCAGCGCTTGTCGTGGGTGTGGTCGCGCCGCTAATCGTTCCTCACCTCGGGCATCCCTCCATGATCTATCACATTGCCCTGCATATTGCAAGCTTGACGATCGCAGTATTCCTTGGCATGGTTTCGTTTCTGGCCTTTGCTAGGAGCAGGGGCACCAGACTGATGTTCATGGCTTTCGGCTTTGTGGCTCTGGCCGTGGTCGAATTCCTCTACCTGCTCGACGCGTCGGGATTGATTACGCTGTTCGACATTTCCACCTTGAGCATCGAGCTTACACACGTGATACTCCTGGCAATGCTTGCGATGTTTGGTCTAGGAGTGTTGAGGGTGAACAAGTGACATGAATCAGATTCCCGAAATAATAGGCACAAAGGCGGTACTACTGGCACAGATAGGTCGCAATCCGGGGATACGCTACAGGGAGCTTCTAAGGCTGACAGGCCTTGCTAACGGAGTCCTCACTTATCATCTGTCTGGGCTCGAAAAGGCACACCATGTCAATGTCGAAAGAAGGTCGAAGATGACGCGATACTATCCGCTCAGTGTATCTGAAAGAGAGTCGACTATCTTAAGATACATCAGGCACGAGCCTGTGAGGCGAATAGTGCTTTTCCTGCTGGAGGACGAGCATTGCACCTTCACCGAAATCGTGGACCATATGAAAAAGGCCCCTTCCACGATATCCCTTCATCTTAAGAGGCTAAGGGAAGACGGCGTAGTATCAGTGAGGTATGGAGAGTATCACCTCTATCGTCTGTCAAACAGAGAGCTCGTTGAGGACGTGCTCTCAATGTACCGGGCGAGCTTTGTCGACAAGGTTGTAGATGGCTATGCCGAGATAATGGAAGATCTATAAACCGGAACGTAATAACGCAAGCTGATATTGAACAAGTGCTGGGCTCTCCCTCTAATTTTCTGTCTTGCAGCAATAATGCTGTCTGGAGCCGGTAGCGCATTTGCAGACCCATTACAGAATGCCGCCAAGCAAAGGATAGGAA
>JBOGQL010000286.1:0-15764 GCA_050748985.1 Nitrososphaera sp.
GGTAGGAATTCTGCCCTTCACCATCGACGCAGCGTCAAATGGCATCGGCGAAGAGGCTATTTTCAGACAGGGTGCGCTACCAAGTCTGTTCGTCCTCGCACTGACGATAGGAGTCATTCTCGTGCTCGTGTATATTGAAGGGATACACGTCGATATCCCAATCGTTTCGACAAAGTACAGGGGGTTCACGGCGGTCTACCCGATCAAGCTGTTATACACTTCCGTTATTCCTGTGATCCTGGCTTCCGCGCTCATAGCCAACGCAGTATTCATGGGTCAGATGCTCTGGGCAAACTACAATCCGAACAACCAGAACCCCGCTTTCAACTGGCTCGTCCAATTCGATCCAAATTCGCAGGGGCAGCAGCCTACTCCCCTCCCGGGAAGCGTCCTGTACTACATAACTGCGCCAAGAAGCCTTGACGTGGCAGCTGCAGACCCGGTGAGGGCCGTAGTGTACGTTTTCTTCATGACGGGAATAGTCACCGTGTTCTCCAGGCTCTGGGTGGAGCTTGGTGGCCTCTCTGCAAGGACTGCAGCGCGCAACCTCCTTGACGCGGACGTGCAGGTGCCCGGCTTTAGGCGATCTGAAGGATCAGTGGAGACTCTGCTCAACCGGTACATCCCCTCGCTAACACTCCTCAGCGGCTTGATTATCGGGCTCCTTGCCGGCGTTTCAGACGTGCTAAACGTCCTCGGGACTGGAACCGGGCTTTTGCTAATGGTCAACATCATGGTAAGCTATTACCAGACTCTGGTCAAGGAGAAGGTCGATGAGTACATGCCCAACCTGGCGGCCCTAATTGGCAGGAAACAGTAAGCGCGCGGTAATCGTAGGCATCCCGGGCGTGGGCAAGACCACGGTCATTAACCGCGCTGCCAAGATGCTCAACAAGAAGCGCAAGACAACCGTCGTCGTTTTCGGGACTGTAATGTTCGAGGAGGCCAAGAAGAAAATGGGGCTCAAAAGCCGCGATGAAATGCGCAAAATGCCATTAAAAGATCAGAGGAGGCTGCAGGATATGGCTGCGCGTCACATAGCGGAAATGAAAGACGACATTGTCCTTGTTGACACCCACCTTTTCATAAACACAAACGAAGGGTACTACCCGGGGCTGCCGATGAGGCTCCTGAACATCATGAAGCCGACAAACATGGTTATGGTGGCGGCCGACCCAAAAGAGATTGCAGCGCGTCGGCAGAGCGATCAGACGCGCCAGCGCGATATCATCCCTTCCGATAACATACAGGAAGAGCTCGACATCTCTAGGGTCATGGTTGCTTCCTGCTCGATTCTGACTGGCGCCCCGTTTACAATAATCATGAACAACGACGAGAGGGTTGATGAAGCGGCAGCAAATATAGCAAAGAAGCTTCTAGGAGGGCATGGAGCGGAATGACAGCGATCGACAACCTTATCATGCAATGGCCATTTGCGCCGCAGTACACTGAGAATCCGATATTTCCCGATCCGGTGAGCGCTACGATCGTCGCCCTGATCATCGCTGTCGCGATGAATTTTGCATTTGCTATTCTCAGGAAAAAGACGACAGACATTGAAAAGATGAACAGGGTTATGAAGGAAACCACCGAGTGGCGCAAGCAATACACCGACGCGATAAAGAAACAGGACAAGGCTAGGATTGACGAGCTGAAAAAGAGACAGGCGTACGTCAACAAGATGGCTCTTGAAATGCAGCAACAGCAGATGCGGCCGATGTTCATCTACATGATACCTTCATTCATGATCTGGATATTCCTGTTTCCATCGATATTCGGGGGCACCGTTTCCCTCTCTCCAGTATTCATCCCTTGGATAATGTGTGCAGATGACAACGTCCAGAATGACATGCAGCTTAGAAACCAGACAGACCCAGGCTCAGGTCCCACAGGACCGTGCAGGATCCCCGGTGAGGTCTACCTGTGGGGTTGGTTCCTCATAACGTCTTTCGGATTCAGCGGTATAATCTCCAAGGTGACCAAGACCGGCATGCCGAGCCTGACCTAGAGTTGGCTGCGGCCAAGAAAATCAGCATTGTTATCTCGGGCTGGCCTGCCGTTGGCAAGACCACGATTGCGGCGAGGCTGGCACAAGAGTTCGGGCTGACGATATACAACGGAGGTGACGCACTGAAGGTGCTTGCCGCAGAGAAGGGTTACTCGGCCGGCAGAGAGGACTGGTGGGATACAGAGGAGGCAAAGAGGTTCATGCAGGAGCGCAGCTCGAATCCTTCGTTTGATAAGAAGGTCGACAAGATGCTTGCCGACAAGCTGAAAAAAGGAGGAGTCGTTATCACGAGCTACACGCTTCCTTGGCTTGTAAACGACGCTTCTGTGATCAAACTTTGGCTGAGGGGCTCCCAGGAAAACAGAGCGAAGAGAATGGCCGGCCGGGACAAGATCAGCATCTTGGAAGCAAGGAAGATAGTAAGCGCTAGGGACGAGGAAAACAGCAGGATTTATCACAAACTCTACGGTTTTCATTTTGGCCAGGACCTGACTGTTTTTGATTATGTGCTCAACACGGACAAGCTGGTCCTCGATTCGCTCATCGAAGTATCTAGATTAATAGTCAGGCGCCAGATAGGTGAATAGCAGGCGCAATGATCCTGCCGCAACTGGAGAACCTCGTCAGGGTAGACGACGACATAACCAATGACAACTATGGGCACTACCCGGACAGGCGGCCTATTGAATCCCTGCTCCAATACGGCCTGATCCTTGTCGACAAGCCGGCCGGTCCGACAAGCCATGAAGTGGTTGCCTGGGTCAAGCGGATGCTCCAGTTAGACAAGGCAGGCCACAGCGGAACTCTTGATCCTGGAGCAACTGGCCTGCTTCCCATCGGGCTGGGAGAAGGCACAAAGGCACTTTCGGTTCTTCTGCTCGGGCCCAAAGAGTACTATGCCCTTGCGCGGCTTCATTCCCACGTCTCGAATGAGCGGCTTGCCCAGGTCGTGCAAGAGTTCACGGGCGAGATCTACCAGAGGCCGCCGCAGCGATCCTCAGTGAAGAGGGTCACTCGAATGCGGACTGTCTACGAGTTCGAATGCATCGACGACTACGATCGGCTCGTCCTGATGCGGATACTGTGCCAGGCCGGCACGTACATCCGAAAGGCAATCTACGACATTGGCGAGGTTCTGTCTCCCGGAGCAACCATGGTAGAGCTCCGAAGGACCAGGGTGAGCAACCTGTCGGAGCAGGGAGATGGCCTTGCAAGGCTGCACGATCTGGCAGACGCATACGAACGATACAAGGAAGCGAAGGATGAAGAAAAAATCCGGCGTCTGATAAGGCCGATCGAGCACAGCCTGGAGGGGATAAGGGCAGCGACTGTACGCGACACTGCTGTTGACGCCCTCTGCCACGGAGCGCCGCTGGCCGTGCCCGGGGTAATAGCGGTGCCAAACGACCTCAGGCTGGGCGAGCTGGTGGGCGTTTACACCCTGAAGGGCGAAATAGTCGGACTGGGTCAGGCCGCAATGAAAAGGGAAGAGATAGAGCAGAACGCTCGCGGGATTGCGTTTGTGATGAAGCGCCTAATCATGAAGCCTGGCACCTATCCAAAAGCCTGGCGTTCAAGGGGCGAGCAGGCCTCAAATGTTCAGCTGCCTTCCTCGGAAATCGATCTGGACAAGCTCGAAAATGATGAAGCCTATGAACTGTAGCAGGAAATGCTAGAGCGTTTCGCCTATGCCAGGCCGCTTGCGATCCAGTCGGGCAATGTTCTTTGCGAGGTTTTCCATCGTTCCTGGTATGTGGCAGCGGCACATGCAGTCGCCGCAGTCAACATGGTGCCCACCCTTGCAGTTATCGGATAACCCATGAGCAGACAAAAGCAGTGAATTCTGGCGAAGATCCTCAATTTTTAGTTTTGCGTGTGTTGTGCCATGATCATTCGAACGGGCCGATGGGGCAGCAGGCAAATCCAGATTGTGCCCTGAGAGATTCATTGACCGTATGCTCGTCTGTGCTCAGAACTGTTGAATCGGCGCATGATAAGCCGCGGTGAAAATTGTCCGTGGAAGGTACTAATAGAAAAGGATTCTGATGTATTCTGAAATAAGATGTGATGTGGCAGAGCGTCAATCACGCACAAGATGCCCAGGAACAATGAATCCAACTCTCCCATCGCCTCACATAGGATAAGGCGTGCCTTGTCAGGAGTGTTTACTTTTCTGGAAAAGTCATTCCAGGACGAGTTGATGTACGAGCTGGATCTTCGAGGTATACACTTGTTTCATAGGACATCATATACTCTGGACGAAATCGAAAATGCTCTAGACGCCATATTTGGCGAAGATGGCACGAAGCTGATAATGGAAAGAATTCGCGCTGAACTGCGGAAGGAGTAAGTCCGTCCGCATAATTTTCATGTAAACTATTCTGCTGGACTGACTACATGAATCTGCCGAACACTTTGAAGTATAGCAGAATTGTCAAGATCGAAGGAGGCACCAGCCCTATCATGAAGATGTTCGGAGCCAGCTCCGGATCCACATCGAGCTCATTGATGAGGACTATCATGACGAAGAATGAGCCCAGCAAGGTTGCAGCGAAAAACAAGACGGTGATTATCAGAAAGCCGACAGTCTTGATGTTAGCTCTTGGAGTCTCCTTTGGAATCGTCGTCACGGTAACGTACTAGACGACAGCCGGGATATTATTTGTTGAGGCGCCGGGAGAGGGATTTGAACCCTCGAGACCCTTACGGGTCACAAGCTAGCAGGTCCTCGGACAATTCCAGGCTTGCGCCCTACCGGGCTAGGCGACCCCGGCATCACACCCCGTTTGTAAGCATGTCTTTATTTATATTATTGGAGTCGCGGTCGGTCGGGATCTATTCCGTCATTCATTCATGTTTCAGTGATGCAACGGTATCGACGGGCTCACGGTATCAAATCACAACTTTAGGCGCTGCTCGTCCCTTTCACCTTTTCCGCCTGCGCGTCTCCACATCATTTCGCTAATCAGGCCGGCGGAGAACCAGAAGGCGGTCATGGCTGCTGAAATCGACGCCCTCCATGCGTCTAGAATGGGCTCTGGGAAAGACGAATCGAGCTGATAGTCAGGAAAGACAAAAAACGCCGCGGCGATTGCTGCGAAGTAGAGAGCTGCCACACCGAACAGCCTGTCCTTTCTGGTTGATTTCATGAAAGCAGCTAAAGCGGCCAGGGCAGAAAGTCCAGAGACCGCCAAGTATCCGAAATAGAGAGGATAGTAAACTCTCGCTGCATCTTCGTGGAACAGTGCAGCAGCGCTTGGAGGGTACTTGATCGTCGGCACAATGTATAGTGCGAACCAAGCTAGACCCGCGATCACAATCGCGTTCTTGAACCGGCTTGGATTTCCCTTGGCAAAGATCCTGACTCCCCCGATCACTGCGCCGGCGGCCAGCCCCGTTCCCAATGAGCCGGCTGTCTGAGCCCGATAAATAGACTGGAGTCGCGAGTCGAACTCTTCCTCGTCGTACAACCCATCCGCTATTATTTCGTCGAGGACAATATCAGTCACAAGATTGGCATAAGGCTGCACGAAGATCAGGTTGAGACCTACCAGGACTCCCCCTGCAATCAACCCTGCCATGACCGAAAGTGCGAAAACCCGGCCTGACTGGAACGAAGCCATCGTCACAGCTCTTCGTCCAGCTCTTCGATGGCTCCCGCCTTGGAAATTTCATGAAGACGCATCGCCACATTCCTGTTGTACTCGTTCCTGTTTATGATCCCCTTTTCATGCAATATTTCGACCAGTGTGGTCAACCTCGCGCTCAACTCTTCAGCCTCGCTCAGCTCTTTTCCTGTCACTTTGCGAGCGACAACGTCGTCCCCGTCGGCCCCGTGCGCGTGCCTGAGATCATGCTGTCGCCTCTTTCTGGCAGACATGCAGCAGGTAACCACGCGCCGCAAATATATAATTGTCAGTAAGCCGAGACGAGGCGTACTATCCTGCTTATTATCTTGGTGTGCTCGCCTTTCTTGTCGATTGAAACAAGAACCAAACTGTCACTAATAGGAAAGGATGCGAGCTTGACCTTTTCGCGCTCAGAGAGTGTGTAGATAACTCGGCCGAACTTGGAGTCAAAGTCCTGGCGCATCGCGTTTCTGAGAGCATATTCGAGGTAGAGCTTCCGCCTCTCTTCCTTCGGCTCGAGCGGCCTGACTCCTTTCCTCATCCCTCCTGCCACTAGGTTGCCCATCTTGTCAATTACTCCGGCAAATCTGATGCTCCTGTCAAGGGCGAAAATGCTGTCGCACAGCTTTTCAAAGCGGCTGCTCGTTAGCAACATTGAAAATAATGGCAGGATGGCTTAATAACCCTTATTTGAAATTTTCATGCTTTAAATAATCTTGTTCTTATGAGATGTCAACCTGATGTCTGTCGATGTAGCGGTAAGGGAGCTGGACTGGTACCTACGCGATCACTTTTTCAGGCAGTCCAGCGCCGGAAAAATCGAATTCAGGCGGGATTCGCTGCCGCAAGATATGGTTACGCTCTACCTTCGGTACAAGGGAACCGACCCTTCGCAGCTTTCAGAGAATATTGCGGTGGTCATCCAAAATCTTGTTTCAAGAAAGGTTCTTGAACAGAACGGCAACGAGCTAAGGCTGACAGGAAGCCTGACGCGGCTTCAGTGCGCGAATTGCTTTTACATAAACTACCTGACAGGAGCAGAGGCGCGGGTCTGCATTAGGTGCCAGCTCGGAGAGCTGCAGGAATTCCCCAAGAAGAAAGCTTGATATGAACTGGCAAGAGGCTTTGTAATTAGTGCTGCGGCTGCAGAGCAGGAAAAAGTGGACCGTCAATGGAACGTCCAGAATACAGCCGGCGCAGAAGACGCTCGAAAGGGCCATGCCTCTTGGCAAGAAAATAGGGATCACCCGGCTAGCCGATATCACTGACATGGATGTCCTGCGGGTACCGAACTATTCCGCAGTGCTCCCTGGAACAGAGGACTATATCTGGGTATACAGCGGGAAGGGGCCTACAAGAGATCACGCAAAGGTCAGCGCGTTGATGGAGAGCATCGAGCGATACTCTTCGCTGCCAGCAGGCGGGCCGCGCAAGTTCGTCCGGTCAAGCTACTCTGAACTTGTCAGGACTCACAGCGTATTGCACCCTGAAGAAATTGTCGAGCCAGTCAGGTTCGAATACCAGAATGACATGGTTATGGACTGGCTGGCAGGTTATGACCTTGCCAGGGGTGAGGAAGTGATGGTACCTGCAACTCTTGCGCTCTTTCGGTACAGCCCGCAGCCACCTGCAGTTAATCCTTTCGCCTACTTTCACACAAACGGTCTTGCGTCAGGCAACGTGCTGGAGGAGGCAATCTGCCACGCGCTGTGCGAAGTCATCGAGCGCGACGCGATGAGCATTGCAGAGTTGCGTGCAAGCGCCATTCCGTTCCACGTTCTTCGCACAATCGTTCATTCGCTTGGCTCGGCGGGATTTCAAGTTCCGCCGATCCCGAGTGACAGGTTCATAGACGACCCTGGCGTCTTCCCAGAAGTCGACATATCACATATCGATTTCACGCCTGTCAGGAGCGTTGTTGAAAAGTTCAAGAAGGCAGGAATTTCACTTTCGATCAAGGACATAACATCAGACATCGGCATCCCCACGTTCAACGCGGGCAGCGTCGAGTGGATTTCGCACGACTACGGCTATCTCGCCGAGGGGCACGGCACCCATCCAGATTCAAGAATCGCGCTGCTTAGGGCAATAACCGAGGTTTCCCAGACAAGGGCCGCCAACATACAGGGAGCCAGGGACGATCTGCGCAAGATCAGGTACGGGGAGAGTAACACAGATGACAGGCGCGCTTGGCAGTTCATGCCATCGACCAATAAGCTAAAATTTTCAGACATAAGGACGTTTTTTAACGAAGACATTCTCGACGACATTGAACTTATCCTCTCTAGGCTCAAGAGCATCGGGCTTGGACGCGTTATAGTCGTGGATCTCACAAACCCAGAGATCGGGGTCCCTGTCGTGCGCGTTATTGTGCCGGGCCTAGAGACGTTCAAAATTACAAAGTCAGTGATGGGAATGCGCGCCAGGGCGTGTTTCAGGCAGTGGGCAAGCCGGTAATATTTCTGGGTCCGTCCCTGAGCCATGAAAAGGCGAGGAAAATTCTGCCCGATGCAGAGTACTTGCCACCGGCCAAGAAGGGAGACCTGCTGAGGCTTGCCGCCGACGCAGCTGTCAATATGGTGGGACTTGTGGACGGAGTGTTTCTTCAGGACTACCCTCCGACTCCCATTGAAGTGTACCAGCTTGCAAGGAAGGAAGGAGTGCTTCTGGCAGGGGCTGCAAGCCTGGGCGCGCTTCGCGCAGTCGAGCTAGAAAAATTCGGAATGGTAGGGATTGGAAGGGTGTTCGAGCTTTACAAGAGTGGCAGGTTAAATGCAGACGACGAGGTGGCTGTTACGTTTACGCAGGGAGGCGATTACAGCCTCCAGTCAGAAGCCATGGTAGACATACGGTACAACCTATTCTTGGCAAAAAAGAAAGGCATCATTAGCGCCAACGCAAAAAGGGCGATAGCCGCGGTCGCAAAAGAGATCTATTTCCCACACAGAAACTATGCGAACATCTTGGAGGAAGCAAGAAGGCTTTGTGGTGAGCTTGACGGCGAGATCGCCGCCTTCCAGAATTACATCGCATCAAATAGAAAGAGCCTAAAAGAGATCGATGCAATCCGGCTGCTAAAGTATTTCAGAGATCGCTCGACACAGTGATTTCGAGCTACTGGGGCACATCTAGCTTTGCACTAATCAGGTTGACAAGGCTCGATATCGTGACGGGCTTTGTTACAAATGCCCTTACTTCGATGCTGGGGAAAAGCTTTCTGAATTCTTCGTAATAGATCTCAAAGGCCGTCAGAAAGCACACCCTGACGCTACCGTCCTTTTTCCTCAACTCTAGGTACAGGTCAAAGCCGTTCAGCTTCGGCATCCTGATATCGATTATCATGAGGTCATAGTAATTCGGCTTAAAGCTTGAAAGTGCCTTCTCGGGGTCGATGAATGCGTCGACCGCAAAGCCGTTCTGTTCGAGTCCCTTCTTCACGACGTTCGTAATGTCGGGCTCGTCATCGACAACCGCGATCCTTTTCATCCAACTACTATCCATAAAAGGGGTATTTTAATGCGACCGTTCCTCTTCATGGTAAAACACCATAGTCTTAAATGAGCTTTATGCCGGTCTACGCGTGAATGAAGATATACACCAAGTCAGGAGACAAGGGCAAGACAGGCCTGATTGGAGGAAAGAGAGTAGGCAAGGACGACCCCCGGATAGTTGCCTATGGTGCCGTGGACGAGCTCAACTCTAGCATTGGCGTAGCCGTATCCCATCTGAGTTCAAAGCCAGAAATATTTTCAGACCTTGTCGATGTATTTGTAAAGATACAGAATGACCTTTTTGTGATGGGGTCGGACCTCGCCGACCCCGCATATCCAGACAGCTCATCCCAGACACCTCGCGTGAACGAAAAAATGGCTTCGGCTCTGGAGCCCATTATCGACACGCTCGAGTCGGAGCTCACCCCAATAACATTCTTCATTTTGCCCGGTGGAAGCATCGAGTCCTCAGTCATCCATCAAGCTAGGGGTGTGGCGAGGCGGGCCGAGACAGCCGCTGTTGCGCTCTCGAAAAGTCAGAGGATAAATCCCGCGATCATTGTATATCTCAACAGGCTGTCAGACCTCCTGTTTGTATCCGCGCGCGTCGTAAACAAGAGGGCCGGTGTCCCCGATGTGGCATGGCGCAGCAGGTAGCACTTCAGCAGGTGCAATTACACGCTAACATTAAAATCCCAAGAATGTACATAGTCGCCCTCCGGCATTGGACCAAGTTAGCAACGTGCTGATTATCTTGATAATCACCGCCCTCATGGCAATCGTCACAACAGTACTAGCGTACTTTGTGGATTTCATAACAGTGGCAATAGACGGCGGCAGCTTGGGCGCAGCTTCAAGCGCGCTTGAGGCTATCATACTGACCTTCACTGGCAATTAGCTTTAAAGCAAGCTACCAGCTCATTTCTCCGTGATGAGTGACAACAAGAAAGATGAAGGCTCCAGCTGCCCGTACTGCCAGTCAAAATTCAAGGACAACGAGGAGTTATCAAAGCATATCGACAGGATCCATCACGGTTCGGGCCTTCTTGAAGGCGACCGCAGAAAATGGTAAAAGGAACCGACCTGGATCCTTTTTTCCAGTCAGCCCTGCAACTGAAATCGGTAAAGCGAGCCGGCTGGGTATCAAAGGTCGGAGTGAAAGGCGCTGAGTCGGTAGCAGATCATAGCTTCTCGTTATGCGCAATCGCGATGCTTCTGGCAGACATCATGGGTCTCGATACAAAGAAGGCGATGAAGATGGTCATATTGCATGATCTGCCTGAATCGATAATTGGAGATCTCATACCCGGCGACATTGCGGCAGCAGGAAAGGTAGGAAGAGAGAAAAAAGCGATGAGCAAGATCCTGAGCAGCCTGCCAAGCAATGTTCGATCGGAGTATCAACAGATCTGGACCGAGTACCTGCAGAACAGATCCGAAGTCGCGCGCTTTGTGCACAGAATAGACAAGCTGGAGATGGCCATGCAGGCCAGGAAGTATGCAAGGCAGGGTCACGCCGAGAAACTGCTGGCCCCCTTTTTCGAGTCGGCAAATCAAGCCGTGGGTGATAAGGGCGACATCGTGAACCAAGTCATGATCTCTCTAGGAAATCCACGAACGGCGTAGTTTATTCGAAATTGTTCGCGCGTCAAAGGCGGATTTCGCAAAACCTGCGATACAGGCTTTTCGGTACTAAAGATTTTAACGCCGGCAACGCTCAGCTGCATGCGAATGCAGTACTTTTTGGCTCTAAAATTGGGGGAGAAGAGAGTCAAGGCAGCTCGGGAACTCCTTACGCGCTACGCCGGCCACGCCTTGCCTGCCCTTGCCCTCAAAGACAACAAGGACAACACTTGGGAGCCTGTCGGAGAAGAGAACCTGTACGCCGTCGTCAAGGAAGACGCCGGCTACATGATCGCGCTTTGCGACCGAAATGGCATAGCAAAGTCAATAGCCCAGTGGTTCACGGAAGATGTAAAGACCGGAATAGTCAGCAAACTCAGGGCAGACCAGAACATGCAAGAATATTTCGGGAAGCTGTCACTGCCGATATAACTTTATTTACCGAACTTGGCTAGCCGGCATAATACCTTGGGAAAAAGGTTCGAGCAGGAAATAGAGGTCAGAGGACACCTTATCGATTCCATGATACTGACGCGCATATTCGACAGCATCATGGACCTAAAGGGAGACTTTCAAGTTCTAGAGTTCACAATTGGCAAAAGAAAGAAAGACGCGAGCTATGCCCGGCTTTTGGTAAAAGGCAAGAGTAAGGATCACCTCGAGAATATACTAGGGCTTGTCTACAGGGAAGGTGCCCAGCCTGTCTCCGTTCAGGAGGCAACTCTGGTACCAGCTCCAAGGGACATGGTAATGCCTGATGACTTTTACAGCACGACAAACAACTCAACCCAGGTCTTTCATGCTAACCGCTGGATTGACGTCCAGAACATGATGATGGACAAATGCATCGCGGTCGACACGAGAAGAAAAACAGCAGAATGCAAGATGGTGCGGGACGTAGCGAAAGGCGACATGATCGTAGTAGGCGAGCGCGGCGTCAAGATAATTCCTGAGGAACGCCCAAGGGAAGGAGTTGACATATTCCAATTCATGAGCAGCGCCAGCTCGAGCGAGCGGCCCACGCAGCACATCGCGCGCAAGGTTGCAACTGACATATACAACACAAAGAAGCAAGGCGGCAAGATAATCGTTGTTTCGGGGCCTGTCCTGGTTCATTCCGGCGCCTCCGAGGCACTTGCGAGCCTGATACGGATGGGCTTTGTTGACGGCCTTCTTGCGGGGAATGCAATCGCGGTACACGATATCGAAAATTCTTTGATGGGAACTTCTCTTGGAATGAAAGTACGGGACGGTACTCTCGCAATTAGGGGGCACAGAAACCACATGCATGCTATCAACGAAGTCTTCAAAGCAGGGGGGATAAAGGAAATGGTGGAAAAAAAGATCCTAAAGAGTGGAGTGATGTACGAATGCGTAAGGAATAACGTTCCATTCGTCCTAGCCGGATCTATCAGGGACGACGGGCCACTGCCGGACGTTATCACGGATGTCGTCGATGCGCAAAGAAAGTACAAAGAGGTGGCGAAGGGATCAAATATGGTTCTAATGCTGTCCACGATGCTTCATTCGATCGCCGTGGGCAACATGCTGCCGGCCTCAGTCAAGGTCGTAGCTGTAGACATTAGCCAGCCTGTGGTCACCAAGCTTATTGACCGGGGCACAGCACAGGCAATTGGGATTGTTACGGACGTCGGGGCATTCCTTCCCATAGTGGTCGATTTCTTGAAGCAGATGGTTACAAAGAGGTAATCATCTATTCGAAGTAGATACAAAAACTTAAGTGCCAGGTACGCGTAAGGGCGGACATGTCACGATACGAACCGTTCTCCACGGAAGCAGCCCTGGCTCCTCCGAAGGAATTGAAAAGGTGCCCAGTAGACAACACGTTCAAGATCATAGGGAAGAAATTTACAGTGCTGATCCTCAGGAATATGATTTACACCAAGCAAAAGCACTTCAATGAATTCCTGAATTCGATTGAAGGAATCAACGCCAATACTCTTTCTACGCGTCTTCGCGAAATGGAAAGGAACAGGCTCATCGACCGGAACATTTTCCACGAGACTCCTGTACGGATCGAATATACGCTGTCAGAGAAAGGAAGGGATCTACTCCCCATTCTTGAGCAAATGGCGGCGTTTTCGATGAAGCACGCGCCAGAAATATTCAAGAACGGCGAAGCATCTTCATTCCGAACTATTTGCGGCAGAGATCCTTTTTCCCTGTAGCAACTTAGAGAAATCTAATCTGCTGATGACTCTGTCACTTTACTGTTTATTAGTTTAGGAAGCTTTGTTCGATTCATGGGAAATGCGCTTGAAACAGTGAACCGATTCTACGATACGACAGAAAACAAAAAAGGAAAGGGTCTCGAGTCGATGCTTGCCGACAACATGATCTTCGTGGGCCCTCTCATGAGGACTTCTGGAGCTAACGAGTATTTGGAGTCGACGAAGAGATTCCTGCAAATGCACAAAGCGACAAGGATGATGAAGCAGTTCGAGAATGGAAATGATGTCTGCTCAATCTACGAAATGGATATCGCCACACCGGCCGGGGGAACGATTACACTGGAAATCACTGACTGGATTCAGGTATCGAGCGGTAAAGTCACAAAGCAAAAGATCTATTATGATCCCCGTGAATTTGCGAAAGCATTTGGGATGGATTAATGGGTTACAACGAAAAGCTGGTGCGTCGCATCCGCGCGCTGGTCGGCAAGCGCAGACGTTTCACCGAGAAGAAAATGTTTGGAGGAGTGGCGTTTCTTCTCAATGGTCGAATGTGCTTTGGCGTGCAAAAAGACGACCTCATAGTTCGCGTGGGCGCTGAAGACTACGAAGGAGCGCTTGCTTTGCCACATGCAAGGCCGATGGACTTTACCGGTCGTGCGATCACGGGATTTGTTTATGTAGACTCTAAGGGTTGGTCGAAGGACGCCGCTCTAAAAAAATGGCTGGACATGGCTGTGGGCTATGTCTCGACGCTGCGGAAAAAGCGACATTAGATTGACAGAGACAAGCCTAAAAATGAGAGCACCTAAAGGCTGTGCATGGAAAGTGCGGCTCGCTCCAGACCATTAGCAAGAAGAGGTAGGTGGTAACGAGCATAACGATTGAAAAGGAGTGGTCACAGTGGCTGGACTTTGACCCGGCAAACATCGACACTGTTCCAGAATCTGCCGGGGTCTTTGTAACGCACGCCAGCATGAAAACGCTGTATATCGGCGGCGGCCCGAACCTTCGCACAATGCTGGCGGATCTGGTGTCTGACGCCTGCACCGGAAAGTCAAAGCGCTTCCGCTACATGCTGACAACAGACTTTGGCATCGAAAAGGAGCGCCTGATCAAAGAATACGCTGAAAAGCATGGAGGAAGGCTCCCGCTATGCCTGGAAAATTCTGGCAGCGCCATGACATGAAATCGCTATGAGAACTCCCTCAGTTTTTTCTGGAGGAGCTCGAGCGCTGTCTTTGGGTCTGCACGGCCCTTTGTGGCCTGCATCACTCTGCCCAGCAAAAAGTTGGCCGCATTCGGATTGCGCTTTGCATCCAGCACTGCGGCCTCCTCGGACCTGAGGACGGAATCTATCACCTTCAACAATTCGTTTTCATCGTCTATGATTGAGGCACGCATATTCTTTGCAGCCTGGGACGGCATTTCTCCTGAGTGCACGATCTCGCCCAAAATCTGCTTTGCCGTAGACCTGTTTATGATGCCTTCGTCCACCATCCTGGCCAGCTCCGCAATGTGTTCAGGTCCGATCTTGATCCCCGAAAACAGCGATCGCTCCTCTTTCTGCCGCTCATCGACAAATCCCATCAGGTCAGTGACTATCCAGTTCGCTATCTCATTGGGCGACTCGTAGGTCTTTAGCGCGGATTCAAAAAAGTCAGCAAGTTCTTTGTTGTCGATCAGCACCTGCGCGACGTGCCCTGAAAGTCCATAGCGGGTGACAAAGCGTTCTTTCCTTGCGTCCGGAAGTTCGGGCATTGAAGCGCGCACAAGCGAGACGAAGTCGCCTCCGAGCACCACAGCCGGCACGTCGGGCTCCGGGAAGTAGCGGTAATCCTGTTCTTCCTCTTTTGTCCTCGACCCCTTTGTCAGCTTCCTTGCGTCATCCCAGTGCCGAGTCTCCGATTTGACTTGCATGTCCCTCGATGTCATCGTCTTCTGGCGGGTAATTTCGTAGCGAAGCGCCTTCTCTACGTCGGCAAAGGAGCTGACATTCTTTATTTCAACCCTGTTGCCGCCTCCGACCGATACGTTGGCATCGCAGCGAACAGAGCCTTCCAGCTTTGTGTCGCAAACTCCCAAATGCTCGATAATTGAGGTTATTTTGTCCAGGAACAGCCGCACGCCTTTTGGATCATCAAAGTCCGGCTCTGTCACCACCTCCACGAGAGGTACGCCGGCCCGGTTGTAGTCGACGAGCGCGTACGAGCTCGTTTCCATGCTGCCGGTTTCGTAAACCAACCTCCCGGGGTCTTCTTCGAGCTGCACGCGCCTGATCCCTGCGCTTTTGCCGTCGCCGTACGACAACCTGCCCTCTACTCCAATGCTGGTAACACCATACGCGTTGTACTGCGTCAACTGAAAGTTCTTTGGAAGGTCTGGGTAAAAGTAGTTCTTCCTGTAAAACGCGATCTCGTCCGGCATCCTGCAGCCAAGCGCTAGCGAGATCATGCCTGCAAATTCCACAGCTTTTCTGTTCAGCAATGGCAGAGTGCCCGGCAGCCCGGAGCACGTCGGACAAACATTGCTGTTCGCTGCCTTGCCGCGATAGTCGCACCTGCAGGAGCAAAAAAGTTTCGTACTGACGCCGGTCAGCTGGCAATGGATTTCAAGGCCAATCCTGATCTGCATCAAAGCTCGGGGCTCCTCTGCACATTGACGGCGGTTTCAAACAAGGAAGCAGCATCGAGCATTTTCTGTTCCTGGAACTCGTCAGCCATTATCTGCAGCCCGACGGGCAATCCGTCGGCAAAGCCGGCCGGAACCGAGACGGCGGGTGTCCCTGCAAGGTTGGCCACCACTGTGTCAACATCTACAA
>JBOGQL010000287.1:0-6064 GCA_050748985.1 Nitrososphaera sp.
GCTCCGGACAGCATGTTTGCCATCAGGCTTTCATGGCCCGGCGAGTCAACAAAACTGACGACCCTTAGAAGCTCGCTTTTGCCGCCGCAATTCGCGCATTTCGGCTGGGTGCCATAGCAAGCCGGAGAAGGACATTGCGGGCACTTGTAAAACGCCGCGTCGGCGTATCCAACCTTGATTGTGATGCCCCTTCTCAGCTCTTCGCTGTGCGCGCTCGTCCACACTCCTGTGATAGCCTCGACCAGGGTGGTTTTGCCGTGGTCGACATGACCCGAAGTT
Source organism: Nitrososphaera sp. (assembly GCA_050748985.1). Taxonomy (GTDB): domain Archaea; phylum Thermoproteota; class Nitrososphaeria; order Nitrososphaerales; family Nitrososphaeraceae; genus Nitrososphaera. The sequence goes on from JBOGQL010000287.1 coordinate 280, forward strand.
CCGATGTTGACGCTTGGCTGATATCCGTATTCTTTGATGTACCACTCCGGCAGGGTCTCTTTCCAGTGCAATGTCATGTATCGTGAATTCAGAGAGATATTAAGCTAAGGGAAAATTTCGCGCTACTTCTTTTTCTTCTGCGGAACTTCAGCAGCCGCAGCCTCAGGCTTCACTTCAGCTGTCTTCTCTGGGAGTGCACCTTCGACTAGCATGCAGTTCAACTGGTAGATTTCTTCCGTGACCATGTTGCCTCTTACGAGCTTTCTTATGCGAGTTTCGCTCCGGTTGCCGACGCCGGTTGAGAGCAGGATGTACCTTTTAACGCCTCCGTGCACATCCTGACGCATCGGAGTGCCCGACTTGTCGCTTCCGCCAGTGATCTTCAGCTTGCCTCCGGCAATCCCGATGACAGAGGAGTCTACAACCCCGCCAATTCGCGATCCCAGCATTGGCTGGGCAGCTCTATCCTTCAGCTCTTGCGTCATGCTCCTGCCTTTAGTGTCCGATATGACTAGTTTGAACTGAGCCAAAGCAGGGTTCAAGCAGATTTTCTGGTTTAATTAATCTTTGGACATGAAACGGTTAATAGCTCCTGATCACTACAATGGATAGTTGGAAGCCGGGCAGAAAATTGAAATCGAATGTCCGCGATGCGGCTTTGCCATGAAGCACCTGCAACCGTGTCATTTGCGATGCAGTAACTGCGGAGCAGAATTAACGTGTTCAGATAGACCTTTCTATTGGTGACGTTGCAGCAAAAAAAATTCGAATTGAATATCTACAATTGCTTTACATCACGCCAGAGGCGTCGTACAGTCGGTCAAGAAGACTGGGCTTGGTAGCTAGAACGGATTTCTATCCCAATTCATCTGGAAGTTGGTAGAAATATCTACAGCCTTGCCCTTCATTATCTCGATATACTCATCGTAGGAGGCGGAGAACCCGCAATGCTTGCATTCGACTTTGGACATTTCGTCGTCCACCTCAGCCTTCTTGCTGCATTCAGGGCACTTTGCTTCAAGCATCTCCAAAGAGTCTTAGCCTCGCTTCGCTAATAACAATATCGCTCGAAATATGGGAGCGCTAGGAGCGTAGTGAAAATAAAAAAGCTGGCCAGCGAATTAATATAGACATGAAAAAGAAAGGATGAAGGTCTGAGCCCTCAATTCTCAACGCGTTTATGACCTTTGCTACGCTCTGCAGCTATTTCTGGATCGGGCAGCGGAAATCCATTTCAGGGACGCGAGTGATTGTCACGTCGCCGGTTGCCTCTGCATCAAGCACATCCTGCGCTGATGTGAGCAGGTATGGAGTTACTCCGTCGCTGAAAGTCACTGCAAAGAACTTCCACTGTCCGCCGTGATAGTCCTTGTCGCCGGGCGCTACCGCCACTACTCCCTTTTGTCCGGCAGCGGCGCCGTCGGGGAAGGCGTAGAAGGGATCTCGACCTTCGTGTGGAATAGCTCCGGGATTCACCACAGTACGAACGACAGTGTCTTCATAGAAGCAGCAGCCTCCGGGAAATACTGTCGCTCCGGCTCCGAATGCAGGGGCATATGTTGTGATGGCCAGTGTTAGTGCAGCAATTCCGATGAGATTTGACGTCTTCATCACCGGTGCAAACCATCGACTACAGTTAAATCAGTTTTTCCAGATCTCATCCAGATCTATCCTGTGGATTTCGTATCATGGTCGAACGTTTCCGGAAATGCATCTAAGGGTTGCACCAGATCTTGAACTGTTGGAGACATTTCTTTTATTGAAACGTCATTGACGAATACTTATGACAGCCAAGAAGATTTCTGTGATCATAATCGCTGTGGCCGCAGTAGCAGCTGCCATAGTTGCAGCCTCAATTTCCTTTTCCACACAACAAACTCCAAAGGTCGAGCAGGTTGCTGAAACCGAGAATGGAGCTTCGAATTTAACTGAAAGCGCTGCGCCCGGCTCGGTGCTCAAGCTCTCAAGTGCGAGCATCCCGATGGACAAACCCCTCATCAAGGGTTACGAAAACGGGAATGAAATCTACTTCATTGGTACCGATGTTTCAGACAAAGATCTGGCAAATCAGCTGACTAACATGACCGGATTCAAAGTGAATTTTGCGCCACTGCTTGCAAAAACTCCAGATGATGCGCAGGGTCAGGTGTACGTATTTGAGAATGGAGTTCCCGGCAAGGGCCCTCTTGGGTTCCAGCTTCCGATAGTAAACGCCAAGCCCGGGGATGAACGATACAGCCCTCTCCAGGAGGTAAACTTCGTAAAATGGACAGACGAATCAGCAGCGATAGAATTAAAGTCTGTGAACGAGATAGCGGAACACGAAGGTATGGGACACCTTGACGTAACTGAGACCGGCATTATTGCCAACCACCCAGCAATAAAGTGGAACGGAGGCCAGCTCAAGGTAAGGGATGATGCCACTAGCATTAACGATGACTCGCAGTACGTGGGAGGGCAGGTAACGAACATCGACACCGAGAAAATGTCAGTCACAATGGTGGCCCACAGGGGATGGGGGCCGGATGGAACGACAATCTACTACATCGTCACCGACGCGACGCCAGAGATGCCTAGTACCATGATGGGAGTACCATTCGTGGGGGCAGACGAAAAGCTCGCTGCAACGCCAGTAGCAGTTGACCTCTTCCAGTTCGGAAACGGAATACAAGGATCCGGCCCGATGGGATTCCAGGCCGGAATCGGCGGTGCAAACCCAACCGATGAAAACTATAGCCCGATGTGGAGGATCTCTTTCATAGAATGGAAGGATCCATCACAAGCGCGGGTACTCGAGACTATGCAAGACGTCAACAGGATGCTATCCGAGGGCGTAATAACCTTAACACCGGCAATGGAAGGCAAGCACGTAGTCAATTGCCCGTTCTTCGACCAAGAAACAGTGTTTGAGCACGCGACCGCGTGATTCAGGCCTTCCCCTTTTTGCATTCAAGAAGAAATTGAACCGTTTAACGATATTTTTATTATCCAACATGTCCGTATTGCAAGCATGACCCAGGCAACAACGCTTCAGATAGCGACATTTGGAACTGAGGGTCAGGAGGGAATCGCCGCAGGCATCAGGAACTTTCCAGTTCATAAGCTGATCCTGCTCTCCTACAACACTGATAAGCAGAAAGTTGATGAATTTTCAAGAAAGCTCCGCACGGTGCTTGGGTTGCCAGTTACGATCAACCTTGTCACCCGCGAAAACGTCATCCGGGACACGATGGAGCGGGTTGGAGAGATCCTCAACACACACCAAAGTGAATTTCAGCAGGTACTCATGAATATAAGCTGCGGCGACAAGTTAATTGGCTGCGCGGCGTTGTCGGCGGCTTTTGTCAACGGCATCAAGGCATTCGGTATGGATCCCACGGGAGCTCCGCTGCTCATGCCCGTGCTAAAGCTCAGCTACAGCGAGGTAATATCCGAAGCAAAAATCCGGATATTGAAAGCTATTCTTGGCATGGGCGGTGTTACGGAGAGCCTGGAGCAGCTAGAGCAGGCGTCAGGCTACGGCAAGCCCCTCCTCAGCTACCACGTGATGGGCTCAAGAGAGTCGAAGGGGCTGGCTGACTTGGGACTGCTGGAAGTGGAGAAGAGAGAGCGAGGAAGGATATCTGCCAAGCTCACCACACTGGGTAAGTTGCTGGTGACGAGCAGCTCAATTAGCACGCATCAGGCGGGCAGCTAGTAGGGACATCACGTCTCCTAAACTGGAAAAAGTCTTTTATCACATGGCCGCATACAAAAGCCAGCATGGAACCCCTAGCGCTTGGATTAATCTCTATTGACATGACAATTGGGATGATCGTTGGAATGGCTGCGAGCCCGCTGATGATGAAGGGAATCAAAGTGATCAGGCAGAAAAGGAAGCTGGACAGGGTGCTGCAGGAGATAGCAGAGATAAGGAGTAACGGAGGTCTGGGCGGTCAGGCAACGCAACTACATTAAATGATTCCTTTAACCCTTCAAGTGTGGAATTAAATAATGCGACTTGATTAGTATTCTCGTTGATGCGTTATCCGTTAAATGCACTCGGCCGTAACGCGAGAAAGTCGCTAGCGAAGGGAGTTATGGCTGGTCTTCTAACCGTTTCTTCCTACTTACTGGTCGTTGTTGCAACAACTCCAAACCTTCCTCCTGCGGCCGCGATAAACGCTGCGTTCACCGCAAATTCTATTATCATTGCTGGCACGGCGGGAGCAATTAGCGCGCAGACATTTTTCTCCAGCTACGGAAAACTCCTGGGCTGCGGGCTGGATAGGAAACAGTACGGGGCCGGTTCTGGAGGCACTGCACTTGGATCCTTCTTTTCATTCTTTTCTCTAGTCCCGCTTGGGTGCTGCGGCAGCTGGCTCTTCGTACTTTCGCTTCTCCCCTCGATCTTTGGCACCGCGCTATCGGCATTCCTCATAGAGTATTCGCAGCCATTTTCCTACATTGCCGTCGCGGCAGTCCTAATCCTGGCAGCTCTTTCCGGCATCAGGCTGCGCAGGAGGTTGGAAGGGACTTGACTGCAAGGCAGGTGGGAAAAAAGTCGCGTGTGATGATAGCTAGTGGCGCTGCTCTTGCAGTCGCGCTCGTTGCAGCTTTCATTATGAACCCGTCCTTGTCATCGCGAACTGCGGTGAACCAAGACGCCAGATCAATAGTCCCTGCCGACCAGATAGTGAGCGGCGGAGTGCAGCGCGATGGCATCCCGTCGATTGACCACCCAAAATTTGTGTCAGTCCAGGAAGCCAAACTCCAGGACTCTGATCTTGTTCTTGGGCTAGAGATCGGTGGTGACGTGAGGGCATATCCGCTGCAGATTCTCGTATGGCACGAAATAGTAAACGACAACGTCGGTGGCGTGCCAGTGGCGGTGACTTACTGCCCCCTCTGCTTTACCAACCAGGTTTTCAAGCGCACAATTGACGGCCAGGTTGTGGAATTTGGGACATCAGGGAAGCTTTACAACAACAACCTGGTGATGTACGACAGGGCGAGTGAGTCACTTTGGAGCCAGGCGCTTGCGCAGGCAATTGCCGGCGAACATGCAGGCAAAACGCTGGATAGGATTCCATTCGATGTCGCATACTGGAGTGAATGGAAGGCCCTCTATCCGGAGTCAAAGGTGCTTTCGAAGGATACAGGCTTTGGCAGGCCTTACGGCGTGGATCCCTACGGGGACTACTACACCAGCCCAAGAATCCTCTTCCCTGTTTCACACACCGACGATAGGCTCGGGCCAAAGGAAATAATTGTGGGAGTGGAAAGCGGTGGCACCTACAGAGCCTACAAGCTGCAGCAGATTGAAGACAGGCACGTATTTAACGACGAAATTGACGGGAAGTCGATTGCGCTGATGTCTCTGTATCCGTTCATGGTGAGGGCATACGATCGGGTTGTGGACGAACAGACGTTAGAGTTCCGGTTTGTTGATGGTAAGCTTATTGATCAAACAGGGGGCGAGTGGGACTTTGACGGCTTGGCTGTACAGGGCGCGATGAAAGGCAAGCAGCTTGCTAGGCTGCCGTTCGACGAGGGATTCTGGTTCGAGTGGGTGAGCTTCCACCCAGAAACAGAGCTCTATAGTCGATGAAGCCTGAAGATGGGCGACAAGGGGATCGCATCATGCAAATAATTAAATAAACAAAAAAGGTCAAGCCGATCAGAAAAACTCCTAGGGCGTGGAGAAAATGAATGTTTCCAGGGATCATGATAGACCGAACATAAGAAAGGATGAGGCGCTAAGCCCTCAATTGCCAGCGCAGTAATGACCTGGTCTCGTTTAGCC
>JBOGQL010000288.1:0-2074 GCA_050748985.1 Nitrososphaera sp.
TCCGCTCCTTGGTTGGTCTGTTCGACTACCCGTCCCCGAACGGCGACCATGGTATAGGGATTTCCACTGTCAATTACAGATACCGCAACCTTGGGATTATTTCTGACATTCCGCACTTTTGTCCTTCCTTCTGCGGTGTTGATCAGGATATTTCCTTGATCGTAGTCAACCCAAACAGGTGTGACTTGCGGAGAGCAATCTCTCATCATAGTAGCAATTGATGCAAAGTTCTTGTCTTTGAAAAGCTTTTCTACTTCCGGCGTCATCTCATTCAGAATTTTCATTACTTCCATTCGATTACAACGCTAAAATACTTATCGCGCTGCAAAATGTAGCTCGGGTGTTAGGCCCTGCCCGCCAAGAAGAGGAGAGGAATAGTATGGACACTCGACGAGCAGGGGCTTGGAACAGCGTGTCATGTGTGGCGAGGAGTCCGCTTGTTTATAATTTAAGGCTGGCTAGAAAACAACAAAGTATCGACCCTTCCTCGGGGCCTCAAACATTGTCTCTTCTGGAGACTTCCGTCTGTCATGATTTAGGCAGTTTAGCTTGGCCCAATCTAAAGCTTTAAAAATCGAACTGGAGCAGTTGAATTCGATGAGCTCAAGCGCCGATCCCGCAAAGCAGCAACAGCTGGCTGCGATGGAACAGAGGATCAACGAGATGGTGCAGCAATCAAGAGTTCTTGAAGCGTACATGAACGACATCATGACGCGTCAGCTGACAGTAACGAGACTGATGGAAGAAGCGCGTCTTGCGTCTACGACCATCCAAAATATCACCTCTGATTCTGAAGTCGAGTCTCTGATGCCCGTAGGAATCGGCGTCTACGTAAAGACAAATGTTCCGCCAATTAAGAAACTCTTGGTCAGCATGGGCGCGGGCGTTGCGGTCGAGAAGAGCAGGGACGACGCACTGAATTACGTCGAAGCCAGAATCAAGGAATATGAAGTGGCGGCAAGGCAGCTCGAAGCGCAGAGGCAGGAGATAGAGACCCGCATGGAGCAGCTTCAGGCACAGGTCAACAAGATGGTGAGGACTGCTCAGTCCCAGCAGCAACAGCGCTGATCCCCTATCTGAAGGGCCATGTTCGACAAGCTGAAAAAAGCATTTTCCAGCGCTGCAAAAGGACTTGGGCAGAAAGAGATAACTGAAAAGGTTCTTGACGACACGCTGTTCGATCTTCAAATGTCGCTTCTAGAAAGCGACGTAGCCCAAGAGGCCGTCGACGCCCTTTCGGCAAAGCTGAAAAAAGAGCTACTGGGCCTCAGGCTCGAAAAGGGAGAGGACACGGGCAAGATTATCCAATCCAAGCTCCAGAACACAGTTGCTGAAGTATTTGCCAATGCCGGCAAGCTTGACGTCACCGAAAAGATAAAGGCTAAAAAGGCGTCAAAATCCGGCCCGTTCGTAATCGTATTTCTCGGAATCAACGGGACGGGCAAGACGACTACAGTGGCAAAGGTAGCGAACATGTTGAGAAAGAGCGGCTTTTCTGTCGTCCTTGCCGCAGGCGACACCCACAGGGCGGGAGCGATTGAGCAGTTGTCACAGCACGCAAACAGGCTCTCCCTGAAGGTCATCGCGCAGAGGTACGGGGCGGACCCTTCTGCCGTGGGTCGCGATGCGGTTGAGCATGCAAGGAAGAACTACATCGACGTAGTGCTTGTGGATACTGCCGGCAGGATGCAGACTTCAAAAAACCTAATGGACGAGATAAGCAAGATTGTCAGGGTAGTCAGGCCAGATGCCAAGCTGTTCATAGGCGACGCGCTCGCCGGCAATGACACAATAAACCAGGCAAGGGAGTTTTTCGAGTACACCAATTTCGACGGGGCGATACTTACAAAGATAGATGCAGACGCCAAAGGCGGAGCCGCTATTTCGATCGCGCACATTACTTCAAAGCCCATAGTTTACGTGGGCATCGGGCAGGGATACGACGACATCATACCGTTCGAACCAGACAAGTTCATCGAGTCGCTGTTTGGCAGCGCCGCCGAGGTGAAGGTGGAAGATCTCATGCTGATGCCGAGGCCACCACAGCCTGTCATTACAGGGGAAGCGGAGGTCA
>JBOGQL010000289.1:0-1541 GCA_050748985.1 Nitrososphaera sp.
GTTCACCCCGCGCTTTCAGAGGTAGTCGCGCGCGCAGCGTCCTCGTTGTGACAAAAGCAGAAATTAGCCAAGCCACTGCTAAGAGGAGAATCCGATGGCAAATCCATGCATAAGCGTGTCCGATCTGCGGAAGAGCTACCAGCATTCCGTCTACGCCGTTGACGGGATTTCGTTTGATGTGGAGTACGGCCGGGTTTTCGGGTTCCTGGGGCCCAATGGCGCAGGCAAGACAACGACCATCAAGGTGCTCACGACCCTTGTGCGCCCCACCTCCGGCAGGGTCAGCATATTTGGCAAGGAGATCGTCAGGCACTCCCGGGAGATAAGAAAGCGGATAGGCGTGGTGCTGCAGGAGCCCAGCTTTGAAGCAAACCTGACCGTGGAGCACGCCCTAGAGCTGTACGGCATGATGTGGAGGGTGCCCGGTGAAAAGAGACGCGACCGGGCAAGGGAGCTCGTGGAAAAATTTGACCTGAGCTCATTCAAGAACATGAAAAACGACGAGCTGTCCATTGGGCAGCGAAGACGCGTCCAGGTGGCAAGGGAATTCATGCACGACATGGATTTGCTGTTTCTTGACGAACCCACGTTGGGCCTGGACCCCGCGGCCAGGAGATCCCTTCTTGACTATGTCAAAAAGCACGTGCAGAGCGGCCTCACCGTGTTCTTTACGACCCACATCATGGAAGAGGCGGAATACCTTTGCAATGAGATCGCGATAATAAACAAAGGCAAGATAATCGCCACCGATACGCCTGACGGGCTGAAGCAAAAGTACGGCGGGGTCAAGGCTGTGGAGGTAAAGCTGAAGGATGTGCAGGCACAGGCGGTAATGCAATTTATCCGACCGATGTTAGCGGACGGATCCAGCATCGAAACGCCGGCGGAGGACACAATAAGGATCAGCTCTGCAGAGGCTCAGGAGCTGCTCGTCAGGATAATCAAATCGCTGTCAAGAAATTCAATCCAGATAGAAAGCGTTTCCGTGAATCCTCCTACCCTGGAAGAAGTGTTCCTGGCCGCAATCGACAACAGCAATCAGAGCTAGATTTTTAGCCTGAGCATTGAGAAAGTGGCCAGAAAGAACGTGGCCGCCGTAACCGCGGCAATCACGCCAACTTCGATGTTGACAAAGGTGGTTATTTGGTTAAAGACGCCGGCCCTTGTAATGTCCACTATGTAGGTGAGAGGGTTTACGTAGAACGCGGCCGCGAGTGCGTCAGGGACGCCCTGAGTCGGGTAGAACGCTGTGCTCACAAAGGAGAAGAACAGGAAGACGCTGTTGACTATGACATTGAACCCTTCGCTGCTCTTGAGCCTCGTCGATATTATTATCGCGACCGAGCCAAAGAATATCGCGCCCGCAATGAGCGCAAAGAGAACGTACAGCGATCCCACTAGCGTGGGCTCGGCGACCCCCACAAGCGTAGGGATGCCCGCAACAAGTATGAGGCCGGCGCTTGCAAGCCCCATCAGCATTATCGTGAGGATGCTGCCGAATATGTACTCCATTCTTGCAAAGGGCATCACAAGAATCTGCT
>JBOGQL010000290.1:0-2314 GCA_050748985.1 Nitrososphaera sp.
AAGTACTACCCTCTGCCCTGCTGCAGTCTCTTGTTGACCTCATCCCAATTCACGACGTTCCACCATGCAGCTACATAGTCAGCACGTTTGTTTTGATACTTGAGATAATACGCATGTTCCCATACGTCCAGACCGAGCAGCGGCACCAGCTTGTCGGATTTCCACTTTGTCCACGGGCTAGTCTGGTTCGGCATCGTTATGAATTGCAGATTGCCCGTATTCTTGTTAAGAGCGAGCCACCCCCAGCCACTGCCCTGAATGGCCACGGTGTCCTTTGAGAATTTGTCCTTGAAGTCGGTGAAGCTGCCAAACGCCTTGCTGATACCTGACGCGACCTCCCCGCCAGGGTCTCCGCCGCCACCTTTCTTCATGTTACTCCAGAAAAGTGCGTGGTTGTTGTAGCCTCCTCCGTGGAAATTTACTGCGCCTCTTGCGCTCTCTGGCACAGCGTCGATATTCTTCAAAATATCGAGGATGTCATTTTTGTTCTGCCCTTCCGGGCCCAAGCCGCCGAGTGCCTTGTTCAGTCCGTCGGTATATGCCTGGTGATGCTTGGTGTGATGAATCTCCATTGTCCTCGCGTCAATGTGCGGTTCAAGCGCGTCGTACGGGTAAGGTACCGGGGGAAGAGAATAAGTTGCCATGCAACCAGTGTGACGGCAGATGTTTATATTGTTTTACAGCACGATAGGAACAAATCTCCAGGAAGTAAATCCTTCTACCCACTACTGGTAGACGCCATGAATTATTCAGTTACTTCTAGCCTGTGGTCTGACACGGGTAAGCGAAATCGCGTGATCATCTATCGTTGTGCTCATGCCAACGTCGACACTCTTGATTTCAATCTCAAGATCTGAAAGCTCTTGCTCCGTCATGTTGTATTCGAGGTCCAAGATTATTTTGACTTCAGCCTCGGGATCAGATATGACGTTGATGCTTGATGGCACAGTGACATCCAGAGTCTTGTCAACCATGGGGGCCGGGATCTTTCCGCTTGGATCGCTTACAATCGCAAACGTTATTTTGTCGACAATGATTTCACGCGGAAGCTCTTCAAGCGCATTGGCTGTGTAGAAAACCTGCACATCCAGCACGTCAATCCTGTCTTGCTCATTGCTACCGATCACGGCAAGCCCCCCGGCGGAGATCGAGCCGAGCAACATGGAATCCAGAGGCACTTCTATGATCACAAAGCCTTCTACAAAGCCATTGGGATCTTCGGCGAGTAAGCTTCGAAGGTCCCTGCATACGATGCTCGTCGACGTTGCAGGCTCCAAAGTCCTCAGGATGGCGTTACTCGACCGACCGCCATCCGGCGCTGCGATCCAATTGGCTGTGACGGGAAACCCTTGCTTGTTGAAAATCCCGATATCGGTGTCGTAATGTCCCGGCCTGAGCGGCCCTTCGTTTCCCCTTATCGTGCCGCATTCAAACTTGGTGGTGTACACAATGCTCTCTATTGTGCTAGAGCCGCTACCGTCGGTGCTCTGAGCGCTTTCCCCTGAACCATCTGTGATAAATGCCACGGCCTCGGCGCTCCGGTTCGCTATCGTCACCATCTTTGGGATAAAGTCCCTCGCATGCCCTTCAGGAGCCGCAGCCTGAGTAACCACAAACGTGCCGTCAGGCAGTCCTCCGATTGTAGTTATGCCGGGAGCCTGATTCAGATCGCCTGTTATGTCTCCATCCCGGATAGTAAAGTTGCCGCTTCCTGAGAAAGGGTCAGGGGCGATGCGGTACACCGCGCCGCCTGCAAGCTGCCCGCCAGAAATCGTGACGATCGAAATAACTCCAGTTCCAGCAATGTTAGAAGCGAAGCCGGTTCCGCGATTGGCAGCCCCGTCATCCGTTTCGCCTCCATAAAGAACGCTAAGAGCCACAACAATGGCCGCGACTGTCGCTGTTGCCGCCACTGCGACAATCACGAGTCTATTCTTTGGAGACATTAACTGACGAGGATGGGTGTACGCATCTACACGATATTAAATCATTGGCAGGCAGGAAAGATTATCGCATCGCTGCATTCACTAAGAATAAATATCATTCGCGCCAAGGTGTCGCGTGGATAGAGCGGCTGGAGGACGCCTTCTTTCGTATGCCCTCGCAGCCAGCGTCGCTACAGTTCTGCTTGTTCCTTCATCTCTGATAAGCGATCTCTTTCAGGAAGCCCACGCCGACGGATTCTTCAATGAGCTATTTTCCGCGAGCTTGGAGGGCAGGGAGGCCACGCTTTCCGTAAGCATAAATCCACCGATTCTGACGACACAAACTCAGCAGGACACTTTTGTCCAGTTCAGGCTTTTTGACGGCAACA
>JBOGQL010000291.1:0-1752 GCA_050748985.1 Nitrososphaera sp.
AAACCCGCGACGGGACCCTCTGGACGGTGTACGAGCACTCGTCGAACGAGCTGCAACCCTACACGCCGGACGACTGGCTCCACGGCTATTTCGTGGTCGACGGCAAGCCGTACAGGCACGTGACAGAACTGCGCGTCAGTCGCAGCGTGGATGGCGTGGAGTGGCACGCGGCCGGCACAATCGTTTTCCCCGGTCAACCGAGCGGGCTATGGGCCTTCCCCGTGTCGGAACGACAGATCGGCATCGCCGTGGCCTTCAACAATCTCTTCGCGAAGTGGTTCACGGCGTCGCGTTCTCGCGACCTGCGTCCAATCGGCTCCGAGCTCCAGGTCATGCATCACGCGGAAGAGGCGGAGTGCTTCGTGCGTGACGCATCACTCATCTGCATCCGCCCCGTCTTCGATTTCGAGCAGCAACGGCCGATGCTCCTGGCCACGAGCTCCCGTGCGCTGTACCGGAGGTTCACTGAATAGATGAGGCGCGGGACGGTGGTTGGGTGTGTGGTCCTGCTGATGGCGACGGTACTCCACCTCGCCTGGGCCGGGGATCGCCCGCCACGCCTCTGGATCTTGCCGTTCGACAATCCCGGGGCCGATGCGTCGGGTGCACACCTGGAAGAAGCGATCCCGGCGCTGCTGGCTGTCGCCATTTCAGAGGTCGACCAGCACGCCGTCGTGGACCGGCGGCACCTGCACCAGGTGCTGGCCGAGCAGTCGCTGACGCTCGAGGGGCTGACGGCGCCGCAGACCAGACACGAGGTCGGCAGGCTCCTCGGTGCGACGGTGATGATCACTGGCAGCTTCGTGAAGCAGGGACCGGACCTGCTGGTCACCATGCGGGCCGCCGATATCGAGTCGGGGATGGTCACCGCCACGGCGGAGGGCCGTGGTCCGGCCGGTCAGATCGGCCGGCTGGTGAGCGACCTGTATCGCCGGTTGGCCCGAAACCTGGGCAGGGGGCTCCCTGATCTGCGTGCAGATCAGATCGACGAAGCGCCGCTCTCCAATCTGCATTTCATGCGGGGTCTCGGCTACTACTACAGCGCGCGGTACAATCAGGCGCTGGCGGAATTCTTGCAGGCGACGCGGGAGAAGCCGTTGGCCGATATCTCTCGGCTCTGGCTGGCAAACGCATACCTGGCCCAAGACGCATATGATCACGCCTATCTGGAGTTGAGCAGGCTGAGGCTGGGTGGTTCGAGGAACTTCCGGCAAGGCGAAATCGAAGCCAAGATGCGCGCCTGCGAGAAACATCTGAGCGCCGAAGAGGTGGAGCGTATCCGCGAGCTGGCACCCCTCCAGGCGTCCGCAAAGGAGTAGAGGCATCACGTGCTGACGTCGTATAGAAGAGGGGCAGCGCTGAGCACGCCAATCGGGGCCGTCGCGCTGGCCCTGGGTTTAGCTTTCGGCGCGGGAGCAGCAGCCCGATCGGTTGCGAGTCCTGCGTCGGTCACACCTCGCCCGGACCGAGTCGAGCCGTATCGGTTCTTCGCGGACCGGACTGCGACGGTGCCCCTGCTGGTCCATGCGCCTGAGCCCGAAGGGCTCGCCCTGCACGCAGAGCTCGTGCAATTGACCTCCGGCTTCGCAGTGCCGATCGGCGCCGCGGTCGAAGTGTCACTCCCGACGGACGCATCGCCGAGTCCTGGGGTCGAAATCGAGGTCTCCATCCCGCTGCCGGCGGTGAAGCGAGAGACGGACTTCGAGCTGCGGTTCAGATCGCGCCGGGGTGGCGGCGGGGTCTGGCACGCGG
>JBOGQL010000292.1:0-2599 GCA_050748985.1 Nitrososphaera sp.
GTGATGCTCATGGTGAACAGGGGAGAATCAAAGTTCGCCATGGGCCTGAAGGAGGTCTCGAACGCAGCATCTCTGAAAGCCGTCGAGACCGTGGTATTTTCCGACTTGAGCCTAAACACTTTGAATGAAGAAGAGGTCGTGAAAATGCTCAATTCAATGGAGAGTCATGGTTCCAAGGTCTTTGCCGTCGATTCCTCGACAGACATCGGCCTTCGAGTCACCTCACTTGGCGGCATTGTGGCGCTTCTTCGCTATTCTATTCGCTGACGATGCCGCTACGAGCCAAGCAAGATAGGATTTTGACACATCGCTCATATTCAGCTCCACGATTTCGGGGACCTCGTACGGGTGGAGCCTTGCTATTTCAGCCTTCAGCCTTCCCGCTGACTTTTTGGTGGTCTTGAAAAGCGCTATGAATTCTTTCTGATCTTCCAGCCGGTCCTTCCATGAATAAATCGATCGGATCTCCGCAAAGTTGACGCAGGCGCACAGCTTGCCGGCGACAGCGCTATACGCTACCTGTGTTATGGACTGTTCGTCTGGAAAGGTAGACATGACTATGACGCCATGGTGCAATTGAGCCATGCTCTAGGCAGAGTGGCTGTTCGCTACTATAAAAGATCTAACTTCCTAGAAGTGACAGAACGGCGCGCACGCAGTGTCAATCACTGAAGAGTCTGGCAGAGTGGGTTTGCCTTCATGACTATAAAGTCCTGGTTTGCCATGTTCTTCGACATCACTTTTTCATAGTCTGCCTTCGAACAGGCAATGACCACTGTTGTCTTGTCTGTGTGGTACAGGTCAAAGGTTGGCCCCTGGTGGCGCTCGACATCGCCGATGTAATCCCTGACCTTCGTTTCGAGCGACGACAGGAGCTCTATCTTGTCGCCTCTCATTTCGTTCGGGTCCAGGGTCCACGCTATGGCGACTTTTGTCCTGCTGGCCTTAAGGTCGCGCTTTTTCAGGGTGGCCCTCACCTGATCAATCAAGTGCTTTACATAACCTTCGATGCCCTTGATGCTTCCATTGACCAGGTACATCAGCGGACCCGCGCCGTCCAAGGACGACCCTATTATCCGGAGGTCGTATAATCCAGTCGTGACATCGTCCACATACAGGTCCGTGAACGTACCTCGGCTAAGCTCCATCCCAGTATTGCTGTCTGTTGCTTTCTTGCAGATTTCCAAAATGCTTGCCATGCCTGCATAATGACTGAGCGTCTTGATCACGTGGCTGAGCTCTGCAGAATTGACGTCGACAAAGTTGATTTTTTGGCGCGTATCAGGGTCGTAGAGCATTTTCGAGAGGTTGTTGTCCTGCTTGGATTTGACCGAGCCTATCAGTGCCTCGCTCGGGCCTGCCAGCGAGCTCATCGGCATGTAGTAGTAGGATATCTCCCTTTCAGCTGACATGCCTGTCACGTGCTCGATCAGGGCGACGTTCTCATTGTTTCCCCCGACGCCAGTCGGCAGCATGTAGACTACCGAGGCCCCCCGCTTTAACGCCTTGATCGCGTCCTTGAACTTCGTCGTCACATCGCCCTTGACCTCCGGCCCTACTTTCCTTATTCTAGGTGCAAAGTAAACGTACGAGGCGTTGCCCACCGCGACGTCGATGGGTTCCAGGTCGAGCAGCGGCTCGTCCTCGATGAGCGAGCTCACATTCGGATAAGTCCGGGCGATGTCTGGTTTGAGTGAAATTGCCATCCTTACGGATTCATCGATGAGCGAAACCTTGGAACCCTTTACCGCTATAGACGAGGCGATCCTGTAGCCTTCGGTGCTCATCCCGTAAACTGCAACAGGCGAAGCTGCGGCACTCAAAGTCTGGACTGAGATCCCCCGAGCTTCCCCACGACGCACTCAGCTAATCTAGAATACTAGTTAAAGAAAAGGTTTTTCCATTAGCCTCTGGCTAGATGTCATGCTTGAAGATCTGGCTCGACATTCTGACTCCAAAGCAGGTCATGTTTTTCAAGCGGGCTGTCGATCTCCTTCGACGATCGGGCCGGCACCAGGTTCTTTGCACGTCGCGACGGTACAGGGAAGCCGTTGAACTGGCAAAGATCCAGCAGCTTGATCTGACCCTTGTGGGGACGCACGGAGGATCAGAGCGGTACGAAAAGCTGCGCCAGAGCTCCAGCAGGACTTTTGAGCTTGCCGAGGTCGTCAACAAGTTCGGCGCAGAGATGGCACTATCGTTTTCCTCGCCCGAAGCTGCGAGAGTGGCATATGGCCTTGGCATCAGGCAGATTGGCTTCAACGACTCACCTCATGCAGAGGCCGTTGCGCGCCTCGCAGTCCCTCTCGTTGACAAACTATACTGCCCTTGGGTTGTGCCCTATTCCGCGTGGGCGGCCTATGGAATTGCAAGGCGGAATGTTGTCACCTACCGCGCCCTCGACCCGGCCGCATGGCTCAAGCATGACGGGGAGGCAGATGTCGAGCCTGAAAGCTCTAAGACGATCCTGATAAGGCTTGGGGAAAGCAAGGCATCCTACGTGGCGGACAGGAAACTCGGCACGGCAAGCATGATAGATGGGTTCATTAATTCGCTTCATCAGTCCACCGAAATCTTGGTTCTGGGCAGGTACGAAGAC
>JBOGQL010000293.1:0-3759 GCA_050748985.1 Nitrososphaera sp.
GGGCAGAGTCAGAGGTAAACTCGCTGATAATTGAGGGCAGGAAAGTCAGCGAGCGCACTTTTGAATCACTCGAAGAGGCAAAGAAACAGACGCGGAACCTGCGCGCGAACGAGGAAAGGATCTCAGGGAAAGTACGTGTAGTGGAGATCGAAAATCACGACGCCGCTGCCTGCGCGATGGAGCATGCAGAAAACCTGAGCGAATGCGAGTTCTTCCTGGTCACTAGGGTGTCGAAAAGTGGCGACGAATACGAAGTAGACTTTGTAGTCAGCCGGCGAGCAAAGGAGATCGCCGTCTTTCTATCGGCTACGCTGCTCCGGGTCTGCGGCGAGTTCGGCGCGAACATCAATACTGTGGAAAACACTGCCAGGCGGATCAAGGCAGAACACGAATCCAACCTGGCCAAACTTAGGGCACTCAGCCGGGAAAAACTCGATGGCATCAAGCCTCAGAGCTTTGGAAACCTCACCCTATTCAAGGGAGTATTTTCCAACCTTGTGGACGATCAGCTGCTGGAATTTGCAGGTAAGAAAATAAAGAATAAAGATACCGCGGTTATCGTAGGCAATGTCGGCCCTGAGATGGCAACGGTCGTCTTTGCAAGGGACGAAAAAATGTCAGAGATGGACTGCAACGCGCTTTTCAGAAAGTTTGCCGGCGATGCAGGACGGGGAGGAGGCAAGCCTAACTTTGTCACTGGTGTGGTGAAGAATGTCTCTGTTAGAGGCGTAATAGATGGTATCTCCGATGAAATAATGTCCAAGAAATTCTGAACCGAATTCGCGCGGCGATCAAACCGATTGCTCATCACTGTAGGGCGAGAACACGTTCGATATTGCTGGTAAGGTTAAATTAACCTCCACGGTACAAGCAGTCTTTAATTGGGCGAATTGCTGCAGGAAGAAGATCTAGGTCACTGGAGGAGGACGCACTATTCTTCTGAGATCACCCCGCCGGTAAGTGGCGATCCCGATTCTGAAGTGGTGGTGATGGGCTGGGTTTCCAGCGTTCGAGACCACGGAAATATCCAGTTTATTATCCTGAAGGACGCCCATGGAGAGATCCAGGTTACAGCCAAGAAAGGAGAATGCAGCGACTCACTCTTTGAGATGGCCAGAGAGGTCAAGGAACACAGCTCTATAGCTGTACGCGGAAAGGTAAGGCAGCAGGAAAAGGCCCCAAATGGCGCCGAGCTCGTACCTCTGGAGCTCAAGGCGTTTTCAATAGCTAGAAAGGCTCCCCCTTTCATGGTTCAGGGCAAGACGTCCTCAGTCGGGATCGACACAAGGCTTGACCTAAGAGCTGTCGACCTTCGGCGAAATTACCTGGGCTGTGTTTTTCGGATACGGCAGACAGTGCTAGGATCTATCAGGGAATTCCTTTCATTGGAGGGTTTCATTGAAGTGAACACGCCCAAAATGATCGCCACAGCGACGGAGGGTGGGGCGGCGCTATTTCCTATCTTTTATTATGACAGGGAAGCATTCTTGGCCCAGAGCCCGCAGCTTTACAAGGAGCAGCTGACGATGGCGTTTGAAAGTGTATTTGAAGTCGGTCCAATCTTTAGAGCCGAGCCCTCCCGAACCAACAGGCATCTTTCAGAAGCGATATCAATAGACGTTGAACGCGCCTTTGTCGATTACAACGATGTCATGTCACTTCTCGAACGGCTGACTGTCAAGGTAGTAGATTCCGTAAAGGACAAGAACCGAGAAGATCTGAGATCCATGGAGCTTCAGTTGCCGACGGTTGAGCTGCCATTTCCAAGGTACGCATATTCGGAACTGATTGACAGGCTGCAGGCAGCAGGCGAGCGCGTGCAATGGGGCGATGATATACCGCCCCAGGTAATGAAAAGCCTCCAGGATGAGCGGCTCGAAGGCTTTTACTTTATCATCGACTGGCCGACATCAACGAAGCCTTTCTATGTGAAGCCTTCAACCGCCGAATCGGGGAGAACTTGCGAGTCCTTTGATTTCATGTTCGGAGCGCTCGAACTATCTTCCGGCAGCACGAGAATCAACAGGAAGGACCAGTTGATTGAAAGGATGACTATGCAGGGCCTAAAGCCGCAGGCCTTTGATTATCATCTCAGGGTGTTCGATTATGGCGTCCCTCCGCACGCGGGTTTTGGTCTCGGGCTGGAGAGGCTCATGATG
This sequence comes from Nitrososphaera sp., assembly GCA_050748985.1. GTDB lineage: Archaea > Thermoproteota > Nitrososphaeria > Nitrososphaerales > Nitrososphaeraceae > Nitrososphaera. The sequence continues at coordinate 2,160 of JBOGQL010000293.1, forward strand.
GCGCTGACCAAGGTTGAAAACATACGCGATGCAACCCTGTACCCGCGCGACATAGACAGGCTGGCGCCGTGAAATGGCTGTTACTAGAGACGAAGTGCGGCATCTTGGCTGGCTTTCCAGGATCGAGCTCACGGATGACGAACTTGACCGGTACACAGGCCAGATTGAAGAAATAATAAAGTACCTTGACAAGCTTGACACGGTTCCGCTTCTTCAGGAGCAAAAGCCGATCACAACCCGGAAAAAATTCTCGGATCTTCGTGATGATACGCCGGCTGAATTCAACTCCGAATCACTTGGCACACCGTACAGAAAAGATGGCTTTGTGAAAGGCCCGCGGATGACCTAGCATGGATGTTTGCCGGCTCGGCGCCGCTGACGTGGCGGCCGGGATAAGGAGCAGGGAGTTTTCAGCTGAGGAATACATCCAGCAGTTGCTGGAAAGGATCGAGAGGGTGGAGCCAAAGGTCAATGCCTTTGTCACCGTCTCCGGCAAAGAGGCGCTCGAGAAGGCCCGCCTGGTTGACAAGAGAGTAAGGGACGGCGAACAGGTTGGTCAGCTCGCAGGCGTCGCGGTAAGCATCAAGGACAACATTTGCGTAAAGGGAATGAAGACAACGTGCGCCTCAAAAATGCTCGAAAATTATTTGCCTCCCTATGACGCCACTGTAGTGCAGAGGCTGAACGAAGCCGGCGCCATTCTGATCGGAAAGGCGAACCTTGACGAGTTTGCAATGGGCTCGACCACGGAATTTAGCAGGGATGGACCAACAAGAAATCCGTGGGACATAGGAAGGGTGCCGGGCGGATCTTCCGGAGGTAGCGCCGTAAGCGTGGCTGCGCTTGAATGTGCTGTGTCACTTGGTTCCGACACCGGCGGGTCAGTCAGGTGCCCGGCCAGCTTTTGCTCAGTCGTGGGTCTGAAGCCGACCTATGGGCTGGTAAGCAGATACGGTCTGGTGTCGTACGCGAACAGCCTCGAGCAGATCGGGCCAATCGGCAGAACCGTTGCAGATGTAGTGGCGGTCATGAACGCGATGGCGGGCCACGACGAGAACGATCACACGACTGCCGGAGGCAAACCCTCGTACTCGACGGGTGGGAAAAGTGGAAAACTGAGTATAGGTCTTGTCAGAGAGTTCGTACAGGGAGCCGATCCGCAAGTTGCAAAAATCGTCCAGGACGCCACGGACACGTTTGCAGGTCAAGGTTGCAAGTGCGAAGAAGTTTCGCTGCCTTCAGTCGAGTTCGCGCTGGCATCATACTATACAATAGCAACTGCTGAAGCGAGCAGCAACTTGGCAAGATACGACAATGTCCGCTATGGGTTTGACATGAGCCCTGAAGGATACGAATGGAACTCGTACTATGCCAAGGTGCGGAGCAATTTTGGCGATGAGGTGAAGAGGAGAATAATTGTGGGCTCTTACGTGCTGTCCTCCGGTTATTACGGCAAGTACTACCTTAAGGCCCAGCAGGTGAGGTCAATCCTTCGGAAAGAGCTAAAGTCGCTCTTCAAAACCCACGATGTCCTTGTTGGGCCGACGATGCCCATCCTCCCATTCAAGATCGGAGAAAAGGTTAACGACCCTCTTAAGAT
>JBOGQL010000294.1:0-3416 GCA_050748985.1 Nitrososphaera sp.
GCAGATATTCTCGCAGAGGCAACCGCCGACCTGGCTTTTGCTTTATTGCTTGCCTGCGCCCGGAACATCGTAATAGGCGACAGGCTAGTGAGGAAAAATAATTGGAGGGTGGGATGGGCGCCGGACCTGATGCTCGGGCGCGAGGTTCATGGTACGACACTTGGAATAATCGGACTTGGCAGGATAGGATCTGCGGTGGCCCGGCGGGCAAGAGGATTTGGCATGAAGATACTATACCATAGTCGAACAAGGAATCAACAGCTTGAGCGGGAGCTGGATTTGCGCTATTGCGATCTTGACGATCTTCTTGCTCAGAGCGACTTTGTCTCGATCCACACAACGCTTGACAGCTCAACCCGCCACCTGATAGACATGTCAAGATTGCGAAAGATGAAGAAAACCGGGATCCTAATCAACACGTCCAGGGGGCAGGTCGTCAATGAGCGAGACTTGGCAACAGCACTAAAGACCAATGTGATAGCCGGAGCCGGCCTTGACGTCTTTGAAAGGGAGCCTCTCCCTAGTTCAAGCTCTCTTGCCAGGCTGGACAATGCCGTGCTTCTGCCCCATATCGGGAGTGCGACCACAGAAACCCGTTCGAAGATGGGGGAGGTTGCCGCAAGAAACATCCTGGATGTATTTAATGGTAGGGAGCCCGAACCGGCTTTTCTCGTGAACCCCGGGGCCAGGGGCGCGGCTTCGCATCAGAGATAGGTTTCACTTGCCTGATTCCCATTCCTTCTTTTTCTTGTCGTATTCGGCCCTGCTGTACGCAGGTTTTGCTGGGTGTCCCATGACCACGGTGTCCGCCGGAACGTCCCTGGTTACGACTGACGCCATCGCGACAACGCTGTTCCTGCCGACCCTTACTCCGGGCTTGAACACCGCGCGGCCGCCGATTATCGCCCCGTCCTCCACGACAACGCCCACCATCCTTGGGCTCATGGGGTAGGGGTCGTTGGTGAATGCTGCGGCGGGCCCGATGAAGACGTTCTTGCCGATTACAGTGAGGGGCGGAATGTACACCGAGCCTTCTATTCTGGTATTGCTGCCTATCTTGACCTTGTAGTCGACGTGCGTCAGGGATCCGATCATCACGTTGTCGCCGATCTCTGCTTCGCTGCCTACGTAGGCAAAGTGCCATATCTTGACATTCTTGCCTATCTTTGCTGTCTTGGCTACGTAGTTTGTCACTCCGGGCGGAGCGGAGTAGCCGCTCATTATTTCACAGATGCCATGGATTCCCTTGCTTTATAACTTTGTCAGGAATCTTGCTTTGCCACTTTTTCAGGAACTCGATGTCCTTCTCCCTTTCCCTTAGCTCGTCCGGCAGCATCACAGGGATCTCGTCCATTATTGGATAATACCTGCTGCACTTTGGGCATGAAAGTACTCCCTCCTTCACCGTTTCGCCTTCTGACACTATCTCGAATAATTCCAGAGGATAGTACTTGTCGATCGGGCACGCAAGAATGTCGAGCATTGATTTTTTCATTATGGCTTCAGATCCAGATAAACGGGTGAGCCCGTGTTGCTAGACAGGATTGCGGCTTCGGCAACCCTGGTGACGTTCGTTGCGTCTGATGCCGTGACCACAATCTTTGATTTGCCTTCTATGGCCTCGAGGAAGTTTCTTAGTTCTAGCGTGAGTGGTTCCTGGAACTGCCGGCGGGGAACCGTAGTCGCGTCCGCGTTATCTATCCGGATCTCCTGCGTCAGAAAATCTCCGGTGATGATGCCGTCAGTGCAGACCGCGCTGAAGGTCCTTACCTTCTTTGGTGTGAGCCAGTTGGAAGCAATTATCGCAACCTTCTGCCCTTCAAACCCAAGCATGATGGTCGCAAAATCCTCGAACGAATGGAAGCGCTTGCCGGCACGCGAGAAAACCACGTTGGGCGGCCCTCCAAACAGGAACATCGCAGTATCGATATCGTGCACCGAGGTGTCGTAAATCACTCCAACATCTTTCACGTGAAGAGGCATCCTGTTTTCTCTGTGAAACTCTATCATCATCGGCTCGCCGTACGTCTTGTCGTCTATCAGCTTCTTGGTATCGCTTACCGCGGGGTTGAACCGCTCGACGTAACCTGAGGTCAGGATTACCTTTTTCTTTTCGGCAAGAGCACTCATTTCCTCGCATTCTTTCGAAGAGAATGACATTGGCTTTTCAACAAAAGTGTTGATCCCCTTTTCAATTGGCTTGTTCGCCATGGCGGAATGTTTTTTAGTTGGCGTGCAGATAAGGCAGCCGTCTAGGTTTTCCTTTTCGAGCATTTCGTCCAAAGAGGAGTACGAACGTGCCATGTGTCTCTCGGCAAGCTCTTTGGCGCGCTTGGCATCGATGTCGCACACCGCGGCTAGGCATCCTAATTCGCTCAAGACTCTTACGTGGTTCTTGCCCCACCCGCCGACGCCTACCACGGCAATGCGAAGACCGCCATCCGAGCCTACCATACAGGGGTTAACCAGTCCATATGCTCCTTCACGCCGGCAGATACAATCTTTGCGTACGATTCACGGATACTCTTTGTCACCGGGCCTTCCCTGCCGTTTCCGACGGTGTGGCCGTCGATACTGGTGACTGCGATAATCTCCGCGGCAGTTCCTGTCAGGAATATTTCGTCCGCCACGTACAGTTCCGTCCGGGGTATTGGCCGCTCCGTGACCTCGTATTTCAACTTCTTCGCAATCGTTATTGCGCTCTCGCGCGTGATGCCTTCAAGCGCCGAGTCGGCAAAATAGGGGGTGTAGATCCTGTCGCGCCTTACCAGAAAGATGTTCTCTCCTGAAGCCTCGCTGACGTTTCCGGAGAGGTCGAGCATTATCGATTCGTCGCAGCCGTTGCGCCTGCTCTCCTGGGTGGCGAGCACAGAGTTGAGGTAATTGCCGGAAGCCTTGGCCAGAGGAGGAATTGTGCTGTCATGGATTCGCCTCCATGAAGAGACGCACGCTTTGATCCCTTCTCCCTTAAAGTACTTGTCGAATGGGAATGATATGATTATAGTGTGGGTCGGCGAGTCCTTTGTGATGTTAAGGTCGATGCCGTGCGTGCCGACGAAATTGACAGGCCTGATGTAGCATGACTCCCTTACGTTGTTCTTTCGCATGAGCTCGACAGTTGCGTCACACAGCTGCTTCACAGAATAATTCATGGTAAATGAATAGACGCTTGCCGAGCGGGAGAGCCTCTGCATGTGGTCCTGCAGCCTGAAGACGTATAGGTTGTCCTTGGCGGCGTATCCGCGGATTCCTTCAAAGACGGCGGTACCGTAGTGCAGGGCATGCGTAACGACAGGAATCGTTGCTTCATGCCACTTCACAAATTTGCCATCAAACCAGATAAACTCGCCGCCTTTTTCCTTCATTTCTGTATTAAGGCAGATTTTCTTGCTGGCTTATAAATGTCTTAAATTACC
>JBOGQL010000295.1:0-4307 GCA_050748985.1 Nitrososphaera sp.
AGGACGACATCGCGGCGTTTCTGTACAGCCATGGCGCCGGAGTGTATGCATGGCGCGGCGAGACAAAGACAGAGTACGAGCAGTGCATCCGCGAAGTAATCAGGTCAAAGCCGGACATAGTGACGGACGACGGCGGTGACCTGCACGTCGCCGCTCACAACTCCAGAGCAAAACACATCTTGGGCGGCACTGAAGAGACTACGTCGGGCGTCAAGCGGCTCGCTGCTCTCGAGCGCACCGGCAGGCTTGCATACCCGGTCATTGCGGTCAATGAGGCGCGCACAAAGCATCTTTTTGACAACCGGCATGGCACGGGCCAGAGCGCGATCGACGGCATCTTGCGCGCGACTTCAATCTTATTTTCCGGCAAGCATGTCGTCGTCTGCGGCTACGGCTGGGTGGGAAAGGGAGTCGCATCGAGGGCAAGAGGCATGGGGGCAGTGGTGTCGGTGACAGAGGTCGACCCGGTCAGGGCCCTGGAGGCCAAAATGGACGGGTTTGCGGTAACGAGGCTATCAGAAGCCGCGCCCTACGGCGACATATTTATCGCGTGCACCGGTCAGACGGGCGTTATTCGAAAAGAGCATTTTAAGAAAATGAAGAGCGGAGCCATTCTGGCGAATGCGGGCCACTTTGATGTCGAGATAGACAAGACTTACCTTTATGGTGCCGGCCGGCGGCCAGAGCAGGTAAAGCCAGACGTAGAGCGGCTGCACGTCGATGGCAAAAAGCTCTACCTCCTGACCAAGGGACGGGTGGTGAACCTTGTGGCAGCCGAGGGGAACCCGCCAGAAGTCATGGCGATGTCTTTTGCAAACCAGCTGCTTTCAATATTGCATTTAGCAAAAAATCATGCAAGGATGGAGGCCAGAGTGCACAGGGTTCCCGAAAAGATTGACTCTGAGGTCGCGCGGTACGCGCTTGACGCGATGAACATAAAGATAGACGAGCTGACACAAGAGCAAAAACGATACCAGCAATCTCCTAGTTAGGTTAAAATCTAGAGGGTTGATTGGAACTTTGGTGCCGGACAGAAGCGACAGTAGCGCCATAATTACCAGCGCGCTCCCCTACGCGAATGGCGAAATACACCTGGGCCACATCGCGTCGACCTACCTGCCGGCCGACATCTTCACAAGGTTCTCAAGGCTCAACGGGATCGAGGCCTACCATATCTGTGCCTCTGACGATTTTGGGACGCCAATTTTGATCAAGGCTGAGAAGGAAAAAAAGACTCCCGAAGATTACGTCGCATACTGGAACAAGCGCGACCGCGAGGATTTTAGCACGCTTGGAATCTCGTTTGACTTTTTCTACAAGACCAGCTCCGAAGAAAACGTAAGGTTCGTGCAGGAGGTTTTTGAAAAGCTAGCAAAGAACGGCCACATATACGACCAGAGCGTCATTCAGTTCTACTGCACCTTTGACGAAAAGTTTCTGCCTGATAGATACGTCATTGGCAAGTGCCCGTACTGCGGCGCGGAAGACCAGTACTCTGACCTCTGCGAAAGTTGCGGCCGCGTGCCTGACCAGATACTTGGACCAAAGTGCGCAATCTGCGGAAGGCCGCCGATAAGGAAGGAGAGCAAGCACTACTTTTTCAGGCTCTCAAGCTTTGGGCAAAAGCTGAGGGACTGGCTCATGTCGAATGAAAACCTGCAGGCCGATGTCAGGAACTATGTAGTCAACTGGATCGACGAGGGCCTGAAGGACTGGGACATTACGCGCGACCTGTCATGGGGAGTGCCGATTCCGCTCCCCGAAGCGAAGGGCAAGGTTTTCTACGGCTGGTTCGACAACCACCTGTGCTACATATCGTCGCTCAAAAAGTTCGTCGAGGAGAAAGGCATGGACGGCAGGGAATTCTGGAACGGCTCGAAGATCTACCACTTTATCGGCAAGGACATCGTCTACCACCACTACCTATTCCTGCCGGCGATGCGCCTTGGGATCAACTCCGAGTACAAGCTGCCTGACTACATCCCGACTAGAGGGCACCTCATGTTGCAGAACCAAAAGATATCAAAGAGCAGAAACTGGTACATAGGGCTCAGGGATTTCACTTCCGCGTTCAACCCTGACTATTTGCGCTTTTACATCGCTTCGGTGATTACGTATTCGCAGGCAGACCTGAACTTTGACTTTGATGCGTTCTATGAAAGGATCAACAACGAGCTTATCGCAAACGTGGGCAACTTTGTGAACAGGGCGCTTTCCTTTACGCAAAAGAACTTCTCTGGCCAGGTTCCAGAGCCTTCGCAGTCCGCAGGCGACGATTTTCGTGCGGAACTCGCTACAGCGGTGCACGAATCTGGCGAGCTGCTGTCCAGCAACGAGATAGACAGGGCGCTCAAGAGGATCCTGAAGCATAGCGCCTTCATGAATCAGTACTTCCAGGCAAACGCTCCATGGGCAAACAAGGACACCGCACCGATTACTCTCTACGTTTCGGTAAACGCCGTGAGATCCCTTGCCATCATGCTTGAGCCCTTCATTCCATTCTCCTGCGAAAAAATCTGGAGCCAGCTTAACCTTGAAGGCAGCGTCCACCAGCAGAAATGGGATTCAGCAGAGGACGATCAGGCCATCAAGCCCGGCCACAGGCTCGGGAGAATAGAGCCGATTTTCCGCAAGATAGAAGCAAAGGAAATAGAGCAGTGGAAAGAAAAGCTAGGCAGGAAATGACCACTCGCCGGGGGCTGATGCTTGGCCGGTTCCAGCCGTTCCACAACGGACACCTTGCACTGGCAAAGCAGATCCTCAGGGAGTGCGACGAACTCGTGATTGTTATCGGCAGCGCGCAGTTCAACTACATCGACAAGGACCCTTTCACGGCCGGCGAGAGGATCTCGATGATCCACAGTGCGCTATCGGAAGGAAGCGTTGATCTATCAAAGTGTTACATAGTTCCTATTGCAAATGACGACAATAATGCCAGGTGGCTCGCGTACCTCAGGTCGATGATCCCGCCGTTCCACGTACTGTACTCCGGCAACGACTTTGTGAAGCACCTTGCACTCTCTCAGGATGCGCGCATCACGATCAGGCGGCCGGATTTCCTGAAAAAGAGTCAACACAATGGCACAAAGATCCGGCAGATGATAGTGGCGGCCAAGCCGTGGAAGCACTTGGTCCCCGCTGCGGTCGCGAGGGAAATTCAGCGAGTCAATGGCGTCGAGAGGATCAGGCTGCTGGCATCCACCGGCTCTGACAGCAACCCGCAGAGATGGTGAGCGCGTGGGTAAGGGCCTGAGAGCTTGCCCGATATGCCCGTCCTGCGGATCAAAAAAGTTCAGGGTGATAGAGAACTCTGAAAAGCACGCCGTAGTCGAATGCCTCTCATGCGCCAAGAGAATGTCGATCTAGTTTAACGTTTTTCGTTCTCTTGTTAGAAGATTTAAGTTATCGTCTTAATCTTGATTTTGCAGCCAGCAGATGTTGCGATGTCCGTCGATCTCGTTGGGTACATACCACTGCTCAGTATAGTCTTTAGCTCCATGGGCATCTCTTTTGTTTTCAAGGACTTTATCGCCGACCTCATGGCGAGCATAGTGATCAAGAAGAACAGGGACATCAAGGTGGGAAACAGGATCAAGATAAGCTCGGCTGGCACGATAACAAAGGGCGACATCATGGAAATCGGGATGCTCAGGACCACCGTTATGGAGGTAGGCGACGGGGAGAGGCTGCCGTCGGTGCGCACCGGCCGGCTGATCAAGGTGCCAAACTATATGCTTCTCTCCAGCCCCGTAATGATCTACGGCGACACAATCATTGACGAGGTAGTCTCGTACGTGCCAAGGCCATTCCCTGACTCTGAAATGCTCATTGAAAGCATGAAAGAGGCAATAGTTGGCAGCGGACACGGCCTTATTGACGTCGGTCTCTATCAGTCCAAGGACGACAAGCTCGTAGTCCACGGAGTGTTTGAGGTAAAGACCAGTGAAATGGCGGACGAGCGTAGCAGGATCCTGAGAGAGTTCCTCATAAGGAGTAAGCAGACAGGCGTCGCGCCGGCGCGGCCTGGAAACTTTCAGCAGCAGAGATCCATCGAAGCGCAGGAGAGCAGGATCACGCTACCGCTTGCAAACATCGAAAAGGCAGGCAGCTAGATAATCGCATTAGGTCCAAAGGTTGGAGGATGAATGTTTCCATTCATTGCAAAACCTTCAGCCGGATGCACGTGGACAGCTTCCTCTGCCCTTCCGCACTTGTCGCACAGCCAGGACACGTGCTCTTTGCACAGTGTGCATACGGACATGGGCGCCAGATCGCTGCCGCAGCTCCTGCACGAGCCTCTGTTGTAC
>JBOGQL010000296.1:0-2518 GCA_050748985.1 Nitrososphaera sp.
CTCTGTCGGTGCCTCCTCAGCAGCTCAGGGGGGGGACGTAGCGCTCCAGGAGGTCGCGGGCGATGAGGTCGGCGTCGCGGGCCGGCGGGGGGCCGTAGCCGCCGCCGCCCGGGAGGCGGATCTCGACGAGGGCGTCGGCGGGGACGATCTGCTCCGCTTTGGGGTTGGGGGGTTGGATGCCGTCGATCAGGACCTCGCCGCGGGCGCCGGCACTGCCGCCGCGGAACCCGGAGGCGGGGTGGGCCGTGCGGTCCCCGAGGATGGAGCACACGAACGGCTCGCGGGTCCGAACGCGGAAGGCGATGGTCTGGCCCAGGCCGCCACGGTATCTGCCCCCGCCCCCGGAGTCGTCGCGCAGGGCCTTGCGCTCGACGATCAGCGGCGAGAGGTTCTCGATGACCTCGACCGGGGTGCCCAGAACGCCCGAGGGGAATGCGGTGGCCGACAGCCCGTCCTTTACCGCCCGGGCGCCCGTACCGCCCGACGCGAAGAAGATGTGCGTGAACGGGCGACCCTCGAGATCCTTGCCCGCGACCTGCACGCCCCAGATGTTGGCGGAGCCCTCCGCCATCACCCGCTCCGGCAAAGCCCTGGCCCAGCGCGCCGGCGATGACGTGCGGCAGGAAATGGCCGATGATGTGGCGGGCGGCCACGGGGCAGGGGCGGGCGACGTTGAGGATCGAGCCCGCGGGGGCGCTGATGCGGATCGGGCGAAATGCCCCCTCGTTGTTCGGCACGTCCGGGCTGATGATGACCTTCACACCGTAGGTCGTGTAGGCCTCGGTGTAGTTCATGACCACGTTGACGCCCCGCCGGCTGGCCGGTGACGAGCCGGCGTAGTCGATCAGCAGATCATCGCCCCGGACCTCGCAGCGCACCGTGATCGTGATCGGCTCCTCGAAGCCATCCGAGGTGATCGCGTACTCGTAGGCGCCGGGCGGCAGCGCGCGAACGGCCTCCCGCATGGCGCGCTCGGTGCGGCCGATGATCTCGTCGGCCAGCGGCTCCAGGCGCTCGAGCCCGAACTCGTCCAGGAACTCCAGCAATCGCTCGCCCCCCACGGCGCCCCCGGCCATCTGGGCATGGAAGTCACCGAGCACCATCTCCGGCAGCCGCGTGTTCTCGCGGATCATGGCGATCAGCGTCTCGTTGGGGCGCCCGGCCTCGTACAGCTTGAGGATCGGGATCTGCAGCCCCTCTTCGTAGACTTCGCGGGCCTCGGCGGACAGCACGTGGCCGCCGATGTCGGCGGTGTGGCAGGTCGAGGCGAAGAACGCGACGCACCGGTCGCCCTGGAAGATGGGCGAGCAGATGGTGACGTCGTTGAGGTGGCCGGAGGTCTTCCAGGGATCGTTGGTGATAAGCACGTCGCCCGGGGCCAGGCGGTCGAGGGGGTAGGCGGCCAGGAAATGCTTCATCGCGAGCGCCATCGAGTTGATGTGGCCGGGGGTGCCGGTCACGGCCTGGGCCACCATGAAGCCGCGCGGGTCGAAGACGCCGGCCGAGAGGTCGCCGGCCTCGCGCACGATCGACGTGAACGAGGTGCGCTGCAACGCCGCCGCCTGCTCGTTGACGACGCCGATGAGCCGGTTCCAGCAGATCTCGAGCGTCACGGGATCGCGCAGGGGGTTCACGGCATGGTCACCGTGATGGTCAGGCCCTCGTCCACGCGGCAGCGGGCGCCGGGGCCGACCACGGCCGTCGATTCGCGCTCCTCGACGATCGCGGGGCCGTCGAACGTGGCGCCCGGCCCGAGCGCGTACCGATCGTAGACCGGCGTGTCCACCCAGCCCCCGGCCTCGGCGAACCACGCGCGACGGGAGGTCTTCACCGGGCCGGACGCCGCTGCCGCGCCGCCGCCGCCGAACGCCAGGGCCGGGGGCGGCGCGGAGACGGTCACGCGCCAGTTGAGCGCCTCGATCGGGACGCCCTGGGGCAGGCGATGGTACAGCGCCCGGTAGGACGCCTCGAAGGCGCGGGTAATGTCCGGCAGGCTCGCGGCCGTGAGGTGTCCGGTCGGCACCGGCGCCTCGACCTCGTGCCCCTGGCCGACGTAGCGCATCTCGGCGATGCGCGTCACGCGGACGGTCTCCCACTCGACACCGGCGCGCCCGAGCAGCGCGCCTCCCTCGTCCTCCATCTCCGAGAACAGGCGATTGAGCGCCTCCCAGTCGGCGCCGTCGAGTCGGGCGCGCGCCGTCCGGACGAAATCGAACGCCAGCGGCGCGGCCAGCAGCCCCCAGGCCGACATCGCGCCGGCGCCGAACGGCAGCAGGATCCGGGGCACCTTCAGGATCTTCGCCACCTGCCAGCAGTGCACCGGGCCGGCCCCGCCGAAGGCGAACAGCGGATAGGCGCGCAGGTCGCGCCCGCGCTCGATGCCGTGGATGCGGGCGGCGGCCGCCATGTTCTCGTTGACGACCCGATGGATGCCCCAGGCGGCGGCGATGGCGTCGAGCCCGAGCGGCTGCGCGACGTGCTCGCTCACCGCGCGCTCGGCCGCCGCGCGATCCAGGCG
>JBOGQL010000297.1:0-2646 GCA_050748985.1 Nitrososphaera sp.
GCTGCAGGAGCTCGATGGCAAAGACTACGAAGTACTCGACACATTTAACCCGGATCAGATAGTTCCATTCCTGCTGATAGACGGGCAGTTTGCCCAGGTTGGATCTGGCTACAGCCCGCGACTTTTAGAGGGGATGGATCATGAAAAAGTGAGCAGAGAGCTGGCCGATTCCAATTCACAGGTCGGCAACGCCATGAGAGCGGAAATCGAAAACATCACGGCTCTTGTTTGCAAGAGCACGGGCGGCAAGGCAGGGATCTGCGGCTCAGAAAACATCAAGAGCCTTGTAGGCAGGATCTAGTCATCGCTTGCGACGGCTTGTTCCTTCAGCGCGGTGATCCTGACATCGGTCGGGCATCCCACCTTGCTCGACGCGACCTTGAATCCTTCCTTTGCAAGGTTAAGATTTGCCGCCGTGACGTACGCTTCAAGCAGAACCTGCCCTGGCTTGACTCTCGCTGCAAGGCCTGTAGCCTTGCCAAATGCCCTTCTCATGCCTTCTTGCAGACGGTCCGCGCCTGCAGTTGCGATCATCTTGTTTTCGCGAAGCACTACGTGCGGGTAAACCCTCAAGATAGAAAAGAAGCTCATCTCGCCAGCGGTTGCCATCCGCTTGTTTGCAGCTAGTCTAGCTGCCTCCAGTGAATTATGCCTTATCTGGATTTTTTCAGTGGCCAGCAGCTCTACTTTGTAATCATAATTACTGGCCGCTTGGCCCGATGAAAATCTGGCGATCTTTATCTGCGGCTTGCCCGATATGTACTCTCGGCGTACATACGGCATGCCACGTGTCTCGCGATAATTTACACCCTTCATCTGAAAGCACTAAATTTGAATGCTTAAATGTGGAAGTTCGCTGTGATTTATTCGTTATGTCATCGCCGCCCGCGCAGCCATTTGCTGATTCCAGTGTACCGGAAGAGACAGCCTCCGTAGTCGAAGCAAGGCTGGCCGCTGGCGGACGAGTTGTGGTGGACAATACTCAATTTCAGGATGAGCTTCGAACTAGGGGGTTTGGGGAAAAGGAGGATTCGACGTACGCGCTAAAGCCGTATGAAGCGCTATATCTGCTGCAGACAAAGCGGCTCGTCGTTGACGGCAATCGTGACATGAGCTTTGACGCATTATTTAACAGGCTGGCAAAGTACGACAGAAACATCATGACAAGGTTCCTGGTATACCGCGACCTGCGAAGCAGAGGCTACGTCGCGAAAGAAGGGTTCGGATTCGGAAACGACTTTCGCGTCTACGAGCGCGGAGAATACGAGAAAAAGCCTGCAAAATACGTCGTCTTTGGAATAAACGAAGGGACGAACCTGACCGCTAGGAGCCTTGCGCAGGCCGTCGAGCAGATAGAGAAGATGGGCAAGGAAGCGGTGGTGGCAGTGATAGAGAGAAGGGGAGAAGTGATATACTACAAGGCCTCCAGGATGCGGTTCATAGAAAACAAATACGTAAGGCAAAACAACGCATAATAGCAGGTGACGAAGAATCAAGCACATTGCCGTTCAAGGAGATATACTGCTCCGATTGCAAGACGGTGTTAGCGCGGTACTCGACAAAGTATTTCTCCGACGCGGACATTAACGAACTCGTACGGTTGCATTATTCTGTCCACATAAAGAACGGCCATCTGATGGTGACACGAACGGCGGAATGATGCTGTAAACGATTTATACTCCCCGAACCTCTCCCGTCCATGCATCGCCCAAACTTTTGTGATAAAATCATCCAACTCGACCGGAACATACGGTTTGTAGGTATCGTGAACAGTCGAGGCGAGGTGATCGAGGGCGGCTTCCAGCATGGAGTGCTGCCACTTCTTGACGGGACCGATGAGCAGCAGATGTACCTTCAGTCGTTGTCGAACATCACCTCCTTGCAACGTTACGGCGATAGGCTTGGCAAAGTCCGCTGGAGTATCACCGCGCACGATAAGGTTACATTACTTACATTCCCCTTTGGCGACGGCATTCTTTGCCTATCCACATCATCAAAGGCTGATCCCGTCAAGGTACGGGATAAGGTGATGAAGGCGATCAGATCCAGTAGGGCAAGAAAAGAAGCCCGAAAACGGGATAAAGCAAAGGGTTAAATGGAATCATCAATACGTATCGGATAGTAGCAGACTTGGCGAAAAGGTTCTGCGAGAGCTGCTTTTATCGCGGTGAAGAAGATGAATTCATGGCGGCATCTGATTTTTGCTTGGAGTGCATGGGAGTCCATTCAGCATGCCCGCGGTGCAAGGCTGGCTTCCACAGCGTCCACGTCATAGAGTAACTATTTTTTACCCGCGCCAATACCCTTACCACAGGCTACAGGGTAATGACGAAGTGAACAGTCCCCCTATTATCTGCTATATCAGCAGAGAAAATGAAGAGAACTACCGGACTGCCGAACACTAGAGCCGCATCGGTGACTGGACGCACCTTGAAAGAGGTGTATCCGTTCCCGTTGCCCTTAGAATAGGATTCCGATCTTGCTGGTTGCTGATGACATTGGACAGAAACCTCACAAAAATTTGGATGGGTGTCAGGAGGTTTCTGGTTCCTTGCGGCTTCCTTCAACACCCGGACTATATCCACTCATGTATCTTCTTGCTCTTGCCGAAAACAAGACGGCAGTCAGAAAGGCGAAGATTCCCGC
>JBOGQL010000298.1:0-1631 GCA_050748985.1 Nitrososphaera sp.
CAGCCTGCGCCCCCAGGCCGATGGTGGCTATGGTTCTCGAGGACTCCCTAGTCTCTACGAACAGGGCGCCGGTAAGTAGCGCAAAGCCGATGGCTATCAAGATAAAGGCAAAAGTGAGCCGAAGGAGGTTGGGGCTTGCGACGGCGCTGTATCCGGCATAGGCAAATCTCCCGATAAAGGCAGATATTACAAGACCAAGAAGGTTCATGGCCAGCTCGATGCCGTCTAACGCCATCTTCAAAATTTCATAAGTTTTTCCAATTTTTAACTCTATTTGCACTTTTGTTCGCGCGTCCGAAAGAGGGCGCAATTGAATGAATCAGCCGAATCGTCCTGCTGAAGATAGTCCGAAAATTAGACGCAGCGAATGTAAAGGCTGCCAGGGCCACTCTACTTGTAATCGCTAAGAATGTCCCTGTAGCGAGCGTCCTTGTATGCGATATACTTTACGTATTCGCCGTAGGTCATGTCAAAAGAGCAGCTCGAGCACTTTACAAAGGAAAAATCGTCGGCGAGCTCGGCTATTTCCTTGCAGTCCGGGCAGCGTACCTTCACATCAAGAGAATGACCTCAAAAGTATAATAATGTTATCGGAACTTGGGGGTGATCCGGAAATAGGTTCTTAAGTAATGAGGTTGCCAGATACAGTGATGGACGGCACCCTGAAGCCCGTATTGAAGAGGCAGTTGTTGTTCGTTGGCGCCAGCCTTGGAACGGGTCTGGTCTTTAGCTACTTCTTTGGATTTCTGGTAGGCCTCGCCGCGAATATTGCTGTCCTGCTGGGGCTAATGTTTTACATAAGGCGGAGACAGCTCGGGGCTTTGAGGTCACTCGGGTTGGGTAGCGAAACTGCAGGCGCGGGCTATGCAGGTCATGGTGTAAAGATAAAGTACGTGTGCCTGGCTTGCGGGCAAGAGGTCAAAGGAACGAGATGCGGCAGGTGCGGCTCCAACATGAAAAAGCCCCTGTTCTAGATGCTCATTCGATCCCTTATGTGTTCATTTATTATATCCGTTGTACCTACGGGTACAGGATGACCAAAACCTGTTTAAAGTGTGGCAAGGCGATTGAGGAGGTCGTCGACGATCCGGCGGCTGAAAAATATCCTTCGTGTTCAGCATGCTGGAAGGAATGGACTACCTATGCTGTGATGGTCATGAATGAGATGAAGCTTGACATGTCCCTGCAGGAGCACAGGAAGGCTCTCCGCAAGTACGAGCGCATGTTCTTTGGACTTGAAAAATCCGAAGGAGAGCTCCAAAAGAATCCCGAGAAAAAGCCGGACCACATGCACTAGGAACTAGGACTTCAACTTCAGAGCGCGCTGCATGTCTTCCGGTATTAGCTTCAGAATCTCCGCCCTGTTAGGAATGGAGAACAGCACTTCATGGAGCGAATCAATTATTTTTTCTTGGTGCTTTGCATCTAGCGACACGAACGTTTGTGTAAGCGACGGGATATCGAATCCCTCTATTGATTCCGGTTTTGTCGAGATCTGCTCTGAATATGCACGAAACAAGATCATCCTCTTCTCTGGATCAAACTCTGAAATTACTTCAAGCCAGGTCTTGACTAGTACTGCGAGCTTTGCAGGATTTACGGCTGGTGCAGCTGCCAGCGCGAGATCTATC
>JBOGQL010000299.1:0-1795 GCA_050748985.1 Nitrososphaera sp.
CGGCGCCGGCGCCGGACTGCTCGCAGAGCGGCTCGCGCAACCATCTGCTGACCTGCTTCGCGCAGGCCGTGCAGCGCCGCGCGGTGCGGCTGGTGAGCGCTTGCGGCGCGGTGGCCTACCCGATCGAGGCGCGCAGGAACCGCTGGGAAGGCTCGGTGCAGGTGGGCGTGAGCTTCGACCGCGGCGGCAAGCTCGCCGGCATCGCCGTGGCAGAGAGCAGCGGCCAGCCGCTGCTCGACCGGCGCGCGCTGGACATCGTGCAGCAGGCGATGGTGCCGCCGCCGCCGGAGCTCTACGCCACGCCGTTCGCGGTGCGGGTGCCGGTGGTGTTTCGCATGCAGCGGCCTGCGGCGGCCGAGGCGGCGCCGCTTCGACTGACGGCGAACTGAAGGTCGTTCTCGAAAGGCTGTTTCCTGATTCACCGCGGAGGACGCAGAGGACGCGGGGGAAAACGCGAACTCGTTCTCCTCCGCGTCCTCGGCGGTACCTTCTCTTCCTACTGCTTGTTGCCCGCAGCTGCCCGCTTGCGGGAGAGGCTAGGGTGAGGCCAGGCCGACCTGTCCTGGTGGGGAGGGGAGCGGTTCTCAAGTCGCGCCTCAAGGGGCGCATTCAGCGCGCCGGCTCAGGGCATCTGGATCTTTCCGCCGCCGGGCATTCCGCCGCCGGGGCCGAGGCCGCCGACGCCGCCGCGCGGGATGACGATGGAGGAGGCCGCCTGCCGGCGCAGGTCCTCGAGCTCGCGCATCGCGCGCTCCACCGCGTCCTTGGCGCCGGCGGCATAGCCGCTCACCGCCTCGGTGAGCGAGCGCGCGTCGATCTCGAAGGACAGCGGCAGGGCGCCCATGTTGGTGTAGATCTGCGCCTCGCCGATGTACACCGTCCTGCGCGCCGCGTCCGCCGTGCCGTCGGTCTTGATCGGGTTGAGCACGCGGATCGTGCCCACCCGGCGGTCGGTGATCAGCTCTTCGCGGTACAGGTCGGCCGCGTCCATTTTCGGCTCGGGCATGCGCTCGTCGCTTCGGTCTGCCATGTTCGTCGCTCCGGATTGCTGCGGGATATCGCGTCCAGAGTAGCAGGAAAACGGGCCCAGCAGAGAGGCGGCACCCGCCGCCCGCAGGCTGGATCGGTGCGCGGGCGGGATGGGGGATAATCCCGGCGCTGCGCTCGAGCCTGAATGTTCCTGCCGACCCAGACGCCGACCGGCCGTACCCCGCCGCTGCGCGACCTCGCGCTGCTGTCGCGCTACGTACGTCCCTACCGCCGCCGGCTGGCGGTGGCGCTGGCGGCGCTGGTGATCGCCGCCGGCTGCTTCCTGGTGCTGGGGCAGGGCCTGCGGCAGGTGATCGATTCCGGCTTCACGCAGCGCGATCCGGGCGCGCTGGACCGCGCTCTGTTCCTGCTGCTGGGCGTGATCGTGGTCATGGCGAGCGCCACCTACACGCGCTTCTACCTGGTGTCCTGGCTGGGCGAGCGCGTGGTGGCGGATCTGCGCGCCGACGTATTCTCGCACCTGCTCACGCTCTCGCCGGCGTTCTTCGAGCAGCAGCGCACCGGGGAGATGATCTCGCGGCTTACCGCCGACAGCGCGTTGCTGGAGCAGGTGGTGGGCACCAGCGTATCGCTGGCCGCGCGCAACCTGCTGATGGGGGTGGGCAGCCTGGTGATGCTGGCGCTGACCAGCCTCAAGCTCACTCTGCTGGTGCTGCTGATGGTGCCGGTGGTGATCGCGCCCATCGCCTTGTTCGGCCGGCGCGTGCGGCGCCTGTCGCGCGCCAGCCAGGACCGCGTCGCCGAC
>JBOGQL010000300.1:0-3105 GCA_050748985.1 Nitrososphaera sp.
GCCCAAGGGGATCCGAGACATTATAGTCGGACCGTTTTGTTTTGATTGGACCGCAGCTGGCTTGAACCCAGCAATAGAAAAGAAAACGGGTTCGGAGGGATTCGGACCCTCGACATTTTAACCCAGAATAACTGACTGGTTAAGAGCCAGACGCTCTACCTGGCTGAGCTACGAACCCGCGGAAATTTTTCTAAAGCAAGCGGTATTTAAACGAACCTAGAAAATTGAAATGTAAAAAGATCTACGCTATCTTTGCGACCTGCTGGTTCTGCTGGATGATCTTGACAATCGCTTCCGAAACAGAGCAGCTCATCCGCTCTTTTTCCTTCAGGATGTGCCTGTACGCGTCAAGAGTGATATAGACCGGTATCGAGCCCGTGCCTTCGAGCAACGCCTTTACGCGGTAGAGGCCGTTTTCCATCCCTCTTTCCGCAACCTTTTTCAGCTTCACCCTGTCCATGAAACCGCCAAGCGGACCCATGGGCATGTCGTACACGACGGTCATTGAAGTCCTGCTCTTCTTCTCTGCCAGCTCTTCAAACTCGACTGTTATCTGCCATCGCTTGAACGGCCCCTCTATCATCTTCGCAACAATCTTGCGCATCGGCACGTAGTCGATTGTTTCGCAGTCCCATTCCAGCTTTTTGCCGTCAAAGTCGCCGCTTATCCTGAAGATAGTGCCGACGCCAAAACCATTTTTTACTTCAATGGGGACCACATTAAGGCCCATGTTCTCGGGGAACTGATCGGCCATGTGCTCCGGCCTTGCAAAATACGTGAAAACTTCGCTGATCGGAGCGTTAATTTCAATGCTCTTTTGAATAACCGTCATCGGAAAAACCAAGCCGGCAAACTGAATTTAAAGGTTTTGGGCAGGTACGATTTGTCGAAATCTACAGCAGTTGGCTCCTGGGCAAGCAAATGACTTTTTATACAACGCCAGTAATTATTCCTCGACATGACCAGCCAGATACCTGTAAATGGTGTGAACGCGGAAGCTCTGGGTTCATTCATGGAGAACGTGAAAAGCAATCCCGATATGGCAAAGGCTACATTTTCTGTCAAGACAGCATGGGAGGGAACGGGATTCAAAGTGATATCTACAGGCAAGGATTTTCGGATTGGGGGCCACCAAATCCAGCGCGATAATGGCTTCACGCTGCAATCCGATTTTCCCCAGCAAATGGGCGGCAGGAACGAAGGGCCTACTGTCTGTGAAACTTGCATGGCCAGCATCGCTACCTGCGTCACGCAGACCATCGTTGCGTACTCAACCCTGATGGGAGTTCAGCTTGATCGAATCGAGATAAACACTGAGGGCGACATAGATATCAGAGGATTCTCGGGGATCTCTGAGAATGTGAGACCCGGGGCTCAGGAGCTCAGGATCAAGGTTCACTTGGAGAGCACGTCTGCGACGAATGAGCAGTTAGAGAAATTGTACGAAATTGGCAAGAGGTTCTCGCCCGCCATGGATACCATAACCCACGGTACCGTCATAAAGACATCATTGGTTTGAATCCTCGAAAAAATCAATGGATGAGTACGACTCCTTGACAGAACGTGATGCTGACTTTGTGGATAGAAGAAGATCTTGCAAGTCTAGGCGAGCGGGTTCTTGTTTACGATTTCATCAAGGCAAGTGATGATGTCCTGCTTTGTAACATCAATAGGATTGTTGTCAAGGTGCCCGCGGTCAGGCATTATCACATCGGCTGCAGCATCGAGCGGCTGCTTTAGTTTCAGAGGCTCGAACTTTAACTTCTTCGCAATCTCCTTGAAACGACCATAATACACCGATTTATTGAATCTGTGGGCTACGGTGGTGCACGACGATAGGGCGTAGCCGTGCGGCACTCCCTCGTTCGAGAACACGTATGACAGCGCATGGCCAAGCGTGGTGGAAGAGTTGCCAAAGCCGATGCCGGAGAGCATCGCCCCGTACGGCAGCAGGTCGTGCTTGTCGTTTATGATGGCGTCGTAGAGGATGTCAAATGCTTCCTTGCAAAAGAACCGGGTAAATGGATTGCCGAGCCTGCTGTCATATCCTTCCGATGCCTGGGCTGCCGCGTCGCAGGCCGAGTTGCGGAGTATGTTGAAGGGCGTGCCTGGAAGGAAGTAAGGATCCACTATCGCCGCGTCTGCCAGGAACGCCTCGTCCTGCAGCAGCTTTTTCTTGTGGTTAAAGCTGATTACCGCATAAGTGGTCATCTCCGCGCCTGTTCCAAATGTGGTCGGTATCAAAATTTTCGGGATGCCGGTGGACTTGCCCAGGTACTTGCAGACATCCATAGAACTTCCACCGCCGAGCCCTATGTAGCAGGAGATATCCTTGCCGGCGTACTGCTTCTGTATCGTTTCGACGGTCTCTATCGCAGGGTCGGGCGTCACCTTGTCGTAGATTTCGTAGTTGCTGATACCCATGTAATCCAGCCACTTGTTGTAAATGTCAGGTGTGGTTGTGGTAATGACAAGAGCGTGTTCCGGGTAAGGAAATTCCTTGGCAGCGTTTTCGCCGAACATGATCTTTTTCGGCATCAGCACCTTCCAAGCCATGTCCTATGGGTTTGCCGGAAGGGGTTTTATGTCTTACTAGATTTCAAAGGCTACAGCTGCTCTTTTAGCTGCCCTGCCAGCTGCCTCTTTTCCAGCCGCATCAGGTACACTATACCAATGACAACAAAGACCTCGACGGACTTGGCCAGAATTCCAGCAATGTTGACATCCTCCGGCCCTTCGTTGGGCGAAAGCGGCGGAGTAAGCGTTACTGAATACGCGTAAAGCCCGAGAAGGATCGCCGTGCCCACAAGCCCGAAAAGGTTCACCGCCAGAGTTTTCCTGTAATGGCTGTTGGGGCTCGCCTTACCGGCGGTGGGAGCCACAAGCGTTAGCATCGTGTAGAGCACGCCGTAGGTGACCTGCATCCCTCCGGCAGCTATGAGAAATATGCTGTACTCGATGCGGAGTGAAGCATGTCCGGAGTAGACTGCGAAATGAACCAGCCCGCCGGCGATAGCCGCAAAAGTGACGATGTAGCGCATCGTATCGCCCGGGCCGGAGACGAACCTGCCGCTCTTTTTTCTGCTCCGATAGGTAAGCCCGAGG